>JBFHDT010000031.1:0-11788 GCA_041584575.1 Porticoccaceae bacterium | reverse complement strand
TGCATCGGATATTCACTTTGAGCCGGAAGAAGGCTTTCTACGCGTGCGCTATCGCATCGACGGTGTACTGCGACAGATAAGAAGTCTGCACAAGAAGTACTGGCCCGCTATTGTCGTGCGAATAAAAGTACTGGCCGGTATGAATATCGCGGAGGTGAGGGCTCCCCAAGACGGCCATATGTCATTAAAGGTGACCGGTCACCCCATCGATTTTCGCGTTGCATCACAGCCGACTCTGCATGGCGAAAACGTAGTGTTGCGAATTCTCGATAGAAATAAAGCAATTGTGCCTCTCGATGAGCTCGATATCAGCGACTATCAACGCAATCTGTTCAAGTTAATGATGGCGCGGCCCGAGGGAATTATTTTGATTACTGGCCCGACGGGCAGTGGTAAAACCACAACGTTGTATTCATTACTTAATTATCTCAATAATGAGGCTGTGAATATTATGACACTGGAGGACCCCGTAGAATATCCAATGCCTATGATTCGCCAGTCATCACTTAACGCATCGGTGAAAATGGATTTTGGCAGTGGTATACGCTCATTGATGCGACAGGATCCAGATATTATTTTAGTAGGTGAGATGCGCGATGCCGATACTGCGAATATGGGCTTTCGAGCGGCAATGACGGGACATCAGGTGTTTTCTACACTACACACTAATTCAGCATTGGGCGCTTTTTTACGCTTGCGGGATATCGGCGTTGAACCCTCGATGATGGCGGGTAATATTGTCGGTGTGGTTGGCCAGCGCCTGGTCAGAAAGCTTTGCCAGTATTGTCGTGTGGCCGAAAAACCGACTGACCTTGAAGCTCAATTACTGAAGACATCGTCACCCCCGCCGGAAATAATTTACCACGCTGGTGGCTGTGATAAATGTGAACAGCGCGGTTACAAGGGGCGGCTTGCTCTACTCGAAATCTTAAAAATGGATGATGACCTCGATGAACTGGTCGCCCAAAAATCAGCGATGCGAGAACTTAATGAGCTGGCGACTGCTAAGGGTTACCTGCGTTTAGTGGATGATGCTATTACTCGTGTCCGCAATGGGGACACAACTATCGATGAGGTCTCTCGGGTGATCGACTTTAGCGCACGGCTGGGTATGTAGACGTGGTGGAATATGATTACCGGGCGATAGATGCTAAGGGCAAAAAAATTCGAGGTTCTCTCCAGGCCGGCGGTCTCGACGAGTTGACAAGTCGACTCCACAGTCAGGATATTCATCTATTAGATGCCAAAGTTCACAAGCATGCATTTAGGCTTTTTCCCCAGCGTAAAGTTGAACGTCGCAATTTAATTGTTTTTTTTATGTATCTAGAGCAGATGGCGGGAGCAGGTATACCTATATTAGATGCACTGAGCGAGATGCGCGATAGTGAAGCATCGCCGCTGATGCAGAAAGTTATCAGTACCCTGGTCGATGATATTTCTTCTGGCCAAACATTGTCGGGTGCGATGCAAAACCGTGGTGATGTTTTTAGCGATTTAATGGTTAACCTGGTTACGGCGGGTGAGCAAACAGGCAATATGGCCGTTGTTTTTGCAGAGCTTAAAGATATCCTTAGTTGGCAGGATGACATTGTTAGAAAAACTAAAAAGCTGATTTCCTACCCATTGTTCGTGGGTAGTATCGTGTTTGCTGTTATTTGTTTCTTAATGATTTATCTGGTTCCGCAATTAGTCAGCTTTATTATTTCGATGGATCAAGAAATTCCATTAATGACTCGAGCTCTGCTTTTCGTGTCTGATTTATTTGTTAATTATTGGTATTTAATTGTTATCTCTCCATTGCTGCTCGCTATCGTTTTACAGCAAGCGCTCAAGCGTAGTTATTATGTAAAATTCTGGTTTGATAGGTATAAATTGGAGGTGCCGCTGTTTGGCGAGGCTTTGAGTAAGCTTGAATTGGCGCGCTTTAGTAAAAACTTCGCCTTACTTTATGATGCAGGTGTTAGTGTTTTAGAGTGCTTAAATATCAGTTCAAATAGCTCCTCTAATGTTTTTATTAAGCGTGAACTTGACGCGATTAAAGAAAAGATTTCAAGTGGTGATAGCATTTACGAGGCCTTTTGCTCGGCTCAATTGTTTCCTCCCCTGGTTTTGAGAATGCTTCATGTCGGGGAGCAAACTGGTGCTCTTGGTGCCTCTTTATTGCGCATTAGCGATTTTTACAGTCGTGATGTTAGCGAATTGATTGAGCGTATACAGATGATGATTGAGCCTACAATGACCGTTATTATGGGTTTGTTACTGGGTTGGATTATGCTCTCGGTCCTAGGCCCGATTTACGACATTATTAGCGCGATACAACTGTGATGAAAACCGATACGCTGCTTTTCCTAAGTGATAGTTATTTGTCGGTCTACTGTTGTGCGCCATCATCCATGAGTTTGATCGACTCTTACGACTTAAATGATCACGTAAGTATGGGGCGTTTTGAGCAATGGCTAAAAGTAAACCAGCCGGGTACTACTGTCGTGCTGCTCGATGTGTCCTGTGAGGATTATTACGAAGAGCCTCTTCCTCATGTTCGGGGGCGAGATCGAGGCTTATTAGTAAGCAGGAAAATAACCAAGCTATTCCCCTCTTCGAACTATGCCTATGCTGAGTTATCGGCGCGATTACATACGGGGCGACGCGATGATATTTATTATATATCGGGTATTGCCGATTCTGTAATGATTGATCCGTTAATTGAAATACTTGCTAATAGTAATATTGTTGTCAGTGGCGTTTACACTTTGCCTCAATTAGCGGCTGAGTTAATTAAACCCATTGAGCACAATACAAAACTTCTTTTGGTGACCTGCGAAAAAGAGATTTCTTCTGTCAGTCGCTATAGTTTTCGTCAAAGCTTTATCGTCAATGAAAAGCTGTATTTCAGTCGCAAAACCACTGTTACTTCTAGCCCGGGTAGTAATATGGCTGAAGTTCTTCGAAAAGAAATAGAACGTACTTGGCAATATCTTAATAATAGAAGAGTGCTCGAGAAAGATAGCCGCATGCAGGTGTTGCTGCTTCTGCCTGAGTCCGTGTCTACTTGTATAAGTGTAGAACACACTGCTTCTGATTGTGATTATGTTTATATCGATGCAGCAGAGTTAAGTCAGAGTCATGGCTGTTCAAGCAATGCAGCAGAGCCGAGTAGTGGTGAAATCATAGCTTTTATGCTTGCCAAAAGAGGTTTTCGAAAAAGCCATTATAAGCCCCAGCGTTTGGCCTTCACTAAAAAACATCAGAAAGTAAAGCAGTTTTTAAGTATCGCTTCCGTCCTGGTGTTGACTATGGCCCTCGTTTTTAGTGGGCTTAACATAATGGCCGGGCTGGATATAAAAAATGCTAATGAACAGTTGTCTCAGCAAGCAAATTTGATGAGTGCGAAGTTACAAGTCGAGCGTAATAATTTTAATTACAATGGCCCGAAGCCTCAAAAAATGCAAGCGATGGTTGCTCTCTCCGAGCATGTTGCCGCACAGAGTGCTTTACCCGAACCAATATATAAGCTTGTTAGTGACAGCTTTTCTGGTTTTAATGAATTGTCGTTAGCCCGTATGGAGTGGCGTTCAAAAACAGAGAGTGAAAATAAGATCTCAGAGGCAGGGCGGCCTGGTGCAAATCAATTGGCCAATCAAGCTGTCGGGGCAATGTTTGTTGTAAGCCTTTTTGGAGAGCTGTCGACCTTTACGGGTGATTTTCGTCATGCCATTGATCGTATTGAGTCACTGATGAGTAGTCTGCGAGACCAGGAGGGCGTTATAAAGGTTGAGGCGACTAGAATGCCCCTGGATATTGACCCTTCTTTGAATATCTCTAGATCTTTATCGGATCAAAGTACCCCTGTTTTTTCTATCGACGTGACATTAATGCAGGCGATTATGTGATGGCCTATTTTCAGTTTTCTCTTGTCAAACAATCTGTCTTTCTTTTTTCGGTAGTTGCTGTTTTTAGTGTTATTTTATTTGGTAGTAGTTTTTTTTATAAACAGGAACAGCTAGATGAAGAACGTGCAATTAAGGGAAAGATGCGTTCGATGCAAGCCCGTATTTCTAACATTGCTCACGATAAGGAGCTCGTTAATACGTATCAAGGGGTGTACAAAAGACTCGTTGATAAAGGGTTTTTAAGTAATGAATCCCGTCTTTCGTGGATGGAGCAATTGGAACGGACGGCGGGGCGTTTAGCGCTGCCGGACTTGCAATATCAAGTAGATTCGCAATCTGAAATTAAGCAAGATCAGTATCCAATTCCCCACGGCGTGTCTCTCTTTAAATCACAGCTGACCTTTGAAACCAGTCTGTTACACGAAGGCGATCTACTAGAGTTAATTGCCGATTTGCAAATTTTGCCATCGGGTTTATTGGTTGTTCAACACTGTGATCTCTCGCGAACAAATACAACAATGGACAATAGTGAGAAGGGTAATAATTTGAACTTTAAATTTCATACTCTGTGCGATGTTTCCTGGTATACCACCGGTGAAATTGCTGTTCCAGATTTACCTTCAAACAGTGAAGCTTGAGAAGCGTCTAATGAATAGAGCTGTATGTGTCGTACAACGCGCACCTGTAACCTTTAGCGAGGCATGATGTTGAGATTTTCAACCATCATTCAACAACTATTGCTGGCTGTACTCCTCGCTTTGCCGTCTTTACAAAGTAGTGCTTTTGGAACCTTGTTCACTAGCCCTGCTCAGCGGGATTTACTGGATAATAGACGGCAACACAATGAGCTTATACCACCACCAGTGCAAAATGTTAAAGCTGATGTGCAACGTGACACTATTTCACTTGAGGGTTTGGTCATTCGAAAAAAAGGCCCCGTCACTCTATGGCTTAATGGGCAGCCGCTCGATAAAGGAGCTACAAACTTATCCTTACACAATGACACTCATAAGGCCGTGGAGGTGAGCTTGCCGTCTAAAGAAAGGAGTGTTTTGCTCAAACCAGGTCAGAAAGTACATCAGAGTAATGGTGAGCTTAGTGATGCTTATCAATAGCAGTTGTCAGAGCATCTACTATGCAGGCTCGATTTCGACGAAATGAAAGTAGGTATGCCGGTAGTGGAAAAACAGCCACCTTTTGGCAGTGGGCAGCATGGTGCGGCCTTATTAGTGTTTATGTTGCTATTAACCGTGAGCGTGGCTTCTTTTTTACTCACTGGGGTAAGTAAGTTTAATCGACAGCTAGCCAGCGCCTTTCATAATTCCGCTGTATTGGCCGAGGCCAAGACTGGGCTAATTGCCTATGCGCGTCTCTCTGACCCCGACCTGAATTCACAGACAGGCTTAAATTTTCGTTTTTTACCTTGTCCAGACCAGAATGGTGATGGTCTAGCAGACAGTTCTTGCGGTAGTGCCAGTGCCGAGGGGTGGTTGCCCTGGATGACTCTGGGGCTGCCACCTTTAAGAGATGCTAGTGGTAGTTGTCTACGTTATGCCATATCTGCTGCTTATAAACCGGATGCAAGCGATCCACCATTAATTACAGCGCTACCTGATGGTGATTTTACCGTGAATAATGCCGATGGAATAATCTCAGGGGGCGTGGTTGCTGTCTTGTTTGCGCCCGGCGAAGCCGTAGCCGGGCAGAGTCGTGGTTTTGCCTCTAATACGGCAACAGAGTGTGGCAGCACAGTCATACTGAGTGACAAGAATTTGGCGGCAAACTATCTCGATACACTGGCTGGAATAGACAATGCTGTTTTGCCTGGCTTTATTACAGCGGCAAAAGTCCTTGATGCGTCGTCGAGCTTTAACGATAACATGGCGACAATTTTAACTGGTGAGCTGTAAAGCAGGCCTACGTACATGTATACGGATAATCAAATGGAATCATTCCAAGGTGGTAACACCGATTATAAGATCAAGAAGCGTCATTGCGGTTTTTCACTGCTCGAAATGGCCATCGTGCTGGTGGTTATTGGTCTGTTATTGGGTGGCGCCCTAATACCTCTCTCCGTGCAGATGGAAAAGCGCGATCGAGATAGCACGCGCCAGCAATTGCTTGATATGCGCGAAGCCCTGATTGGTTATGCCCTGGTCAATGGTCGTTTGCCCTGCCCTGATACCGACGGTGATGGTGTGATGGATATCGCGACCACCTGCGCCAGTAGCGAGGGTAATTACCCCTGGGTCGATCTCGGTGTTGGCAAGCATGATGCCTGGGGCCAGCCCTTTACTTACCGTGTGACAGCCAGTTTTGCTGACACTAACGACGGCACAGGTTGCACAGCCTCGCCCTCTGCTGGACTCTCGTTTTCCTTATGTTCTCAGGGTGATATTACGGTACTCGACGCCGATGGAGGGAGCTTTGTCGCCACTAGTATTCCCGCTATTGTTGTGTCACACGGCAAAAACTGGGCGCTTAGCACAAGCGCAGATGAGGCCGCAAACACAGATGCCGATGCAACCCTTGTTGATCGTGTTTATTCGAGTAATGATACCGCGACTTTTGATGACCTGGTGGCATGGGTTGCACCGAATATTCTCAAGAGCAAGATGCTCTCTGCCGGAGTTGTTTTCGGTGACAATAATTAGTTCGTCTCATGTGGCTGGCCTAGACTTTAGTGTTCAAACAGTCGAGAAGTGAGACTCCTCACAGAATAGCATCACTGTACTGGCATGCTAGTTCGGTAGTCTTATAATCAAGTTCTTCATTGATGGGTTCGATGAATGCGTTATTAGAGATAGATATTAATTTTAAATGATGCAAGTGTTTGTAACAAAGAATTTACGCTAAACCACTGGGTGCTGTATGAAACATGTATTGAAAGGAAAAATGGGAGCGCAACAATCCGGCTTTACCCTAGTTGAAATTGCCATTGTACTGGTCATTATTGGCTTGATTTTGGGTGGGGTACTCAAGGGGCAAGTGTTGATTGACAATGCTAAATACAAGAATTTTGTTAAAGAAATTCAAAGTTATCGTGCCGGTGTATTCACTTTTCAGGATACCTATCGCGGTTTTCCGGGTGACTTGCTGGATGTGAGCGCACTCGATAGTGCTGCCGTGCCTGGTGACGGTGATGGGCTTGTTGAAGGTGGTTTTTGTAATGTGGCTAGTGAAGAGTCTTGTAAAGTTTGGTCGCACTTACGCTACGCAGGCATAATTGCAGGTGACCCAACTGATGTTGGAGCTGCTGCCTCTCCGGCTCATACTTATGGCGGATTATATAGTAGTATTTCTACGGGCAACTGGGCCAATGGTATTAACGAGCTTAAAATCCTAATTCAGGATGTTCCCGGTGATGTGGCCCAGCGATACGACAATGAGTTTGATGACGGTAACGCGACTAGTGGTGATGTCGCTCGTTATGGTGGAAGTGGTTCGACCTATGCCTTGGACTCAAGCATTGATCTCTTTATATCGCTTTAGCCTTGCTTGCTTGCGTGAAGTGATAGTCGCCAATAAGATAATGATTGAGCACTCCCTCTATATTAGGGTAACCATTTGAAAAGTAATACCTTGTCTGAAAGCCGTCTGGAAGTGCGGATTCCAGGGCTTAATACCTCTGTAAAAATCCGCCACAGAGGTTTAGGTTTTAACCCTTGGCGATCGGACCTTACTCTTGTCGATCTCAGTGCCAATGGAATGGCCTTGGTCTCTCAGACCTTAAAGCTCGAGGCGCTGCAAAAAGTTGATTTTGAGTTGCACTCCGGCGGCCGTACAACGGCAGGACGTGCGGTGGTTTGTTATTCGGGTAAAAATAAAAACCAGCAGCGTTATGGATTTCTATTTATTGATACAGACTCAGATTTCGACGGTTTTCTAACCGGAGAATCTTTCTCTTCAGTCGAACTCAAGCGCCTTGGCGAAGAAATGGCCGAGCAGTTTATGCGTCGTCGTCAGACTCACCATGGGCAGTTTTTTAATGTGCAAAACCAGCGCATGGTTGACGCGGTGAGTGCACTGGCAAACCGTTTGGGTCAAATGGGCTTGATTATCAATACAGATTCTGGCTCTGTGCAGTTACCCGCCGATGCCCTTGTTGTCGATAAAAATGGTGGTATGAGTCTACCCATCAAGGCTTCTGATAGTGATGAAATTATCCGCACTCATATTTCACTTGTTTACGATGCCGATTCTTCTAATGTTAGTTATCGAATTGGTGATGGCGTCGCTTTCAATAATATTATCGATTTACTAGATCACCTCTGCCATTGCTTTGAGCAAATTGCCCAGCCCTAAATGTCTGTAAATCAAGGCATTTGCCCCGACTTTATTCCTGAAATTCACTCTTGCTCCTATTGTCGGGAGGCGTCACTGAGTTATGTATAGTCAATTCTACGGTTTTCAGGCAGCGCCCTTTGGTATCACCCCTGACACCTCTTTTTTCTACTCAGGTGGCGAGCGAGAGGCACTTGTCAGCGCAATTACCTATGCCGTTTCTCATGGCGATGGCATTATTAAAGTGGTCGGTGAGGTGGGTAGTGGTAAAACCATGCTTTCACGAATGTTAGCTAGGCAGTTACCTGAAAATATTCAGCTGGTGTTTTTACTTAATCCAAGTCTCCGTGCCGATGATCTGATTTTTGCAATTGGCCATGAGCTGGGCCTGCAGCTTGATCGCAGCCACAGTAAAAGCTATGTCTTACAACAAGTGCACAATAAATTATTGACGATGCATGGGGAGCAACAAAGGGTTGTGGTTTTTATCGATGAAGCCCAGTGTATGCCGCTTGATACTCTCGAAGAACTGCGCCTACTCAGCAACCTTGAAACAGAAACTGATAAATTACTACAATTGGTTTTGTTTGGTCAGCCCGAGCTTGATGAACACCTCTCTCAAAGGTCAGTTCGACAAATAAAAGAACGTATTATTCATAGTTTTTATTTAAAGCCTTTTACGCGCGACGAAGTGAAGGAATATTTGTCATTTCGTTTGCACAGGGCGGGCTACAGTGGCGCTACAATTTTCACTACACCAGCATTGAAATTGTTAACTCGGCTTTCTTCGGGCTTACCTCGAAAACTAACGATACTCGCTGATAAGTCATTGCTGGCTGCTTTTGTCGCGCAATCAAAAACAGTCGAGATCGCGCATGTGCGTTTGGCTGCTAACGATTCGCGTCAAAAGAAAAAGGTGGTGCCAGGAAAACCAATAGCTCTTATTGCCACGCTTTTCGCGTTATTAATGATAGGCGTTGTGTTTTACAATTTGTCATCGCCAATTTTCAAGGGTCAGATAGCAAGTGATACCGCCAGAAAATCAGTTGATGAACAGCCCTTGATGGCTGATTTTTCTAGTGTTGACAATAAGAGTCTTGCACAAGTAATCACACAGCAGCCAGTAATAGGATCTGTCGGTCATGTGGTGACCATGGAGGCCTTAGCTCAGAAAACGCAACGCTGGATGGCATCCTCAAACGGAATGGTTTATACCATTCAGATTCTCTCAGCAGATGCCGGTGATGATGCGTTTAATGAGTATTTTCTCTCTAATGTTGCACAGTCTGTCGGCCTTGATGAGCTCTATGTCCATCCAGTAAGTGTTGGTCAAAAAATGTTCCTCGCAATTACTTTAGGCGGCTTTCCTACGCACCACCAAGCTACCGCTTATCTAAACTCCTTGCCTGATTTTATTCTGCGTTACAAGCCGTATATTAAAAATATAGCCAGTTTTCGGCGCTTGTATTAAATAACGTTTGGGAGCCGAATATAGTCAATACGGGTCAGTAATAACTCTTGTAAGGTCTTGTCAAGTAAGTCGATATCACTGTTAGGCAGGGTGAATATCGCCGTATTCTGTGTGCCGTGGTGCGGTTTTTCTGGAATGGGTTTGTTCACCAGCAGCGAGCTAACCCTGCGTGCAATGGCATCTCCAGAGTCGATCCAGTTGATAGGTCGTGTCGCTGCGCTAAGTAGCTGCTTTTTAATTAATGGGAAATGTGTACAGGCCAGCACAATGGTGTCGAGTTGTTGGTTGTCGAATAGCGGTTTTAAAATCCGTCTCAACGTTTCGCCCGGTACAGCATCGCCCCGCAGGAATTGCTCTGCCAGTGTCACTAGTTCTGCGCTACCAACACTGATGACCTTGCAATCGCTGGCGAACTCGTTGATTAATTCCTGGGTATAGGGTCTGGCAACGGTGCCGGGCGTGCCGAGCAAACCGATAACTTTCGTCTTCGATTGTCTAGCTGCGGGTTTAATCGCGGGAACGACACCCACGATGGGGATAGAAAAGTGCTGGCGAATATGGGGCAAGACAAGGGTGCTTGCAGTGTTGCAGGCGACAACAATTAAGTCGGGCCGTTTTTTTTCGATCAGGACTTGCAGAACATTGTGCACCCGCTTGATTAAAAACTCGGCGTTTTTGGTGCCATAGGGGAAAGCCTCGTTATCAGAGGCGTAGATATATTCACAGGCCGGCAGGGCTTGTTGCAGCGCTTGTAGAATACTTAGGCCGCCAACCCCAGAGTCGAAGACCAGAATTTTTGCCAGAGCTGTGTGCGTCAATGGAGTGAGTTGCCTCATGCTGGATGGGTTCGGTATGAGTTATGGGCGAAAAAACGCGTTCATTTTACCCCATTCCCAAGGGCCGAACTGCTAAAATCGCTTGTTATGACTGCACTGTCTCTTTCTTTTTCACTCCTCTGGCTTGTACTCTCTTTTTTTGTAGGAGGGGTTTTGGCGGCCCTGGTGTTTTATTGGCTCTACAGCCGCCGTGACGCTGCGGCGCAAGTCGATATCGCCGCCTTACTTCGTGACAAGCAACATCTTGAAGATGCCGTAGAAAGACTGCAATGTGATCTTTCAGAGTTGCGACAACAGAACCTCGCGCTAAGTGAAGACAATAGCGCCCTCAAAGTACGACTCGAATCTGCAGGGCTGACGGAGCAAGAGCAGCTTAAGTTAGTGGAGCAAACTCGGGGCTCTTTGGCGAAAGAGTTTGAAAATTTGGCTAACCGCATCTTTGATAATAAGCAGGTGTCGTTTTCGCGCACCAGTCGAGAAACGTTAGATAATACCGTCGCACCCCTGCGTAAAGAACTCGCCGACTTTCGCAAGAAGGTGGAGGATGTCTATGACAAGGAAAGTGCTGAACGCAATCGCCTCGAAGGTAAGATTGGTGAGTTGCAGCAGCAGACGCAACAGATTGGTCAGGACGCGATCAAGCTAGCCCAGGCTCTGAAAGGTGACAATAAATTTCAGGGCAACTGGGGCGAGCTCATCCTTGAGCGCCTGCTCGAAGAGTCCGGTCTTAAAAAGGGTAGGGAGTATCAAACACAGGCTGCCCTGCAAGATGAAAGGGGCAGACGGCGCAACCCGGATGTCATTATTCATCTACCCGACCAGCGCGACATTGTTATTGATGCCAAGGTCTCGCTAAAAGCTTATGAAGCCTTTTGCAGCAGTAATGAAGAAATACAGCGTGCCCAAAGCCTTAAAACTCACGTCGCCTCTTTACGTAGTCATGTTGTGGGGCTTAATCGCAAGGCCTATGAGCAATTAGACGGTGTTAATAGTCTCGACTTTGTGCTGATTTTCATTCCCGTAGAATCTGCCTTTATGCTGGCCATAGAGCATGACCAACAATTGTTGAGTGAAGCCTACGACAAGGGCATTATTCTCGTCAGCCCCAGTACACTGCTAGCGACCCTGCGCACCATCCACAATATTTGGCGCTACGCTGATCAAAACCTCAACGCAGAAAAAATTGCCGTTCAGGCAGGCGGTCTCTACGATCAGTTTGTTTTGCTGGCAGAAGGCCTGGAGGATATTGGCAAGCACCTGGACAAAAGTCGCGATGCCTGGACGACCACCCGCAAACGCCTCGTCTC
>JBFHDT010000030.1:0-12055 GCA_041584575.1 Porticoccaceae bacterium | reverse complement strand
TTGGCGCTCTCAGTAAGGCAGGGGAGCTGTGTTTTTGCTCGCTATCATTTGACGAATGCCTGATCGTGATTGTTCCGCTGCAACAGCCACGGTAGGATGCGGGCTCTCGATATCAGGTGGAACCGTCGGTGGCAAAAAAGAAAAACTCAGCATTCGTTTGCAACGACTGCGGTGCAGACTACACAAAGTGGCAGGGCCAGTGCGGTGAATGCCACGCCTGGAATACCCTCAGCGAGGTGCGCCTGGCCGTCACCAAACCATCTTCGTCGGGTGGCCGAGGGGGTTATGCTGGGGCCGCAGATGCCGATGTTAACCTGCTGTCCGATATTGAAATTGACGAGCTACCGCGCATTGCTACTGGTGCGAGTGAGCTGGATCTGGTACTCGGTGGTGGCCTGGTGACGGGTAGCTGCGTGTTAATTGGTGGTGAACCGGGAGCCGGTAAAAGTACACTTTTACTGCAAACCTTGTGTTATCTAGCCGAGGGGCATAAGTGTCTGTACGTCACGGGTGAGGAATCGCCGCAGCAGGTGGCGATGCGTGCCAAGCGTTTAGGGCTGCCAACGAACAAGGTCAATATTATGGCAGAAACCTCAGCCGAGACCGTGTGTGCCACCGCCCTGCGCCAGCAACCGAAAATACTAGTTGTCGACTCCATTCAAGTGATGCACTGCGAAGATATTAGCTCGGCACCGGGCAGTGTCTCTCAGGTGCGCGAGAGTGCAGCGCTACTGATTCGGCTTGCTAAACAGAGCGGTATTATTTTGCTGCTAGTGGGCCACGTGACGAAAGAGGGCTCCCTGGCGGGACCGAAAGTGTTAGAGCACATGATCGATTGCTCTTTGATGCTCGAAGGCTCTGCCGACACCCGTTTCCGCACTTTGCGCAGTCACAAAAATCGCTTTGGGGCTGTCAATGAGCTGGGTGTGTTTGCCATGACCGAACAGGGTTTAAAGGAAGTGGCCAACCCATCGGCGATATTTCTCCAGCGCGGCGAAGAAATAGCCTCGGGTAGCGTGGTCATGGTGGTGTGGGAGGGCACTCGCCCCCTGCTGGTGGAATTGCAGGCCCTGGTGGATGACAGTAGCTTTGGCAACCCCAGGCGCATTACCGTGGGCCTCGATCAAAATCGGCTGGCCATGTTATTGGCGGTGCTGCATCGCCATGGGGGGCTGATGGTCGGTGACCAGGACGTTTTTGTGAATGTCGTTGGCGGCGTTAAAGTGCTCGAACCCAGTGCTGATTTGGCACTGGTGCTTGCCGTGGTCTCCAGCTTTCGCGACAGTCCGTTGTCCCGCGATTTAATGGCTTTTGGTGAGGTTGGGCTGGCCGGAGAGATTCGCGCCGTGCCCAGCGGTCAGGAACGTTTGCGCGAGGCAGCCAAACACGGTTTTAAACGGGCCATCGTCCCAGCGGGTAATGCGCCGCGACAGGCTATTGCGGGTATGGAGGTGATAGCGGTGCACAAGTTGAGTGAGGCTCTCGAGGTCGCAGGGTTTTAGTGGTGACCAAGCGCCACGTGATTGCTGTAAATGAGTGAAATAACGATGCTAAACCCTGAGTGGGTACTCGGCTTTCTATTTCTCGGTGCCTTTGTCGGTTTTATGGCGGGGCTGCTGGGTATTGGTGGTGGCGGCATTATGGTGCCAACCCTCACCTCGATATTTTTACTCCAGGGCGTGCCGGTTGAAAAAGTGGTGCATCTGGCGCTGGGCACTTCAATGGCCTCTATTATTGCCACCTCCCTGGCTAGTATGCGCGCCCACCACCGCAAAGGCGGGGTGCTTTGGCCGGTGGTCCGGGCTGTAACGCCGGGCATTATTGTCGGCACGTTTCTAGCCACTTTTGTGGCGAAAAATATTAGCTCGGTGCATTTAGCCCTGTTTTTTGCCGTATTTATGGGCGCCGTGGCTGTGCAAATGTTTCTTAATAAAAAGCCCAAGCCCAACCGGGAATTAACGGGCACGACGGGCTTGTTAGCAGCGGGGTCGGGGATCGGTGCCATTTCGGCGTTGGTGTCTATTGGTGGCGGCTCTTTAACCGTGCCTTTTCTCACTTGGCAGAATGTTGACGTCCGCAAGGCTATTGGTACCTCTGCCGCTATTGGTTTGCCAATTTCTATTGCAGGGACACTGGGTTATGTCGTCAATGGCTGGGCGAACTCGTCGCCAGAAAACTACACTTTTGGCTTTATTTACTTACCCGCCGTGTTGTTGATATCTGGGGTGAGTTTTTTTACGGCGCCGCTTGGCGCACGAATGGCGCATCAATTGCCGGTGGCTATATTGAAAAAAATATTCGCAGTATTACTCGTGCTGCTGGGACTTAAAATGCTGTTGTCGGTTATTTGAAGCGGTGAAGACAAGACCGGGGCTGCTTTACGGCAAGTCCCGGTCTTGTTGTTTGTCAGTGGCTGTTTGTTAAAGCATTTAAGACACTTCAATTAGCTCCACAGTCCCGTCGGGCAATACCTCATGCATATGGCCTTTGGGTTCTTCAATAAACTGTACTAACACCAGGCAGGTGGCAGCGGCTGCGGCAATAATCATAAAGAATGTAGAGGTGTCGACGAAAGAGTATACGGTAAGGAAAGTCACGCCTCCGACGTTACCGTAGGCACCAACCATGCCCGCAATTTGTCCGGTCATGCGGCGTTTGACCAGAGGTACCATGGCAAACACAGCACCCTCGCCAGCTTGCACAAAGAAAGAGCAGAACATAACGGCCATTACAGCGAGGGCAATGCTCCAGGTACTTTCAACCGTGGATAGAATCAGGTAACCAATGGTTAAACCACCGACCAGAATGGACATAGTTTTCTTGCGTCCGAATTTATCGGAGAGATAGCCACCGCCTGGGCGGGCGACTAAATTCATAATTGCAAATGCGCCACCGAGTAAGCCCGCCTTCACCGGCGTAAGGTCAAAGGTTTCCATAAAAAAAGCAGGCAGCATAGATACCACGGCGAGTTCGGAACCAAAGGTAACAAAGTAGGCCCAGTCAAGAATGGCGACCTGTTTAAATTTGTATTGCTCGATCTCAGGCAGGCTATGCTCAAGATGCTCTTTATTGACCTGATAAATATGGTAAAGCTGATAGTTAAACAGTGCGAATAAAATAAACCAGATAATCTGAGTATAGGTTTCTGTAAGCAGGCCAATAGCGGGGGACGATAATTTCCATGCCAGTACGGCCAGCGCCAGATACATCGGTATATTCATGGCCACGTATAGGTAGAAATCACGCTTGTTTGATACTTCCAGACCCCCCGATTTTTTGGGCTTAAAATAGGTCGAGCCCTTCGGCGTATTACGAGCTGTTTTATAAAAGAAAAAACTGTAGAGAAAAGCGACGGCACCTGTGGTCGCAATAGCATAGCGCCAGCCGTCGTCCCCACCGTAAAGATAGGCGGCAACGGCGGGTAGAGTCCAGGCGGCGGCAGCAGAGCCAAAGTTGCCCCAGCCGCCGTAAATGCCCTCGGCCAGGCCAACGGTCTTGGCGGGAAACCATTCGCCAACGAGTCGAATTCCAATCACAAAACCGGCACCGATAAAGCCACAGAGGAAGCGAAATAGGGCCAGCTGCTCGTAGCTTTGTGCGAAGGCAAAGCCCCAGCACAAGAAAGCCGAGGCAGCTAGAAGTCCGCTGTAGACCAGTCGTGGCCCGAACTTGTCGACCATTATGCCGACCACGATCCTGGCTGGAATAGTCAGTGCAACATTGAGAATGAGCAGGGCCTTCCACTGGGCATTACTCATGTCAAACGCGGCCATGATGAAAGGCTTCATCGGCGCGTGTGAGAACCACATAACAAAGGTTAGGAAGAACGCAAACCATGCTGTGTGCAGCGTTTTAATTGAGCTGTTAGAAAAATCGAGAAGGTTAAGTTTAGGTTCGCTCATAAATCATCTCAGTTGGGCGGTGTCGTTAAGGAAAGTCAACGCAATTAAAAAATTAGTGATATGCAACTAGTGGGCCAGATTTTACATGGGTATTGAAACAATGGGCTGTGGTTGTTTTACGAGGGTGACATCGTCTCAATTCTCCAAAATAGCGTGCCTGCCAGAAAATGGGTCGCGATTCTGCACCATTTTGATTCGCTGATAAGCACTAAATTGGCAAGTCTGCTTACTTTTAGTACAAAACAAGTTGTAGGCGGTAATTGTTAAGATATACAGGCGGTGTTTTGTACTGTGTCGCTAGTACATGGCCGCAATTTCTGCATGGTATTTAAGGCTGACGATTTTGCGTTTTATTTTCATGGTCGGTGTAAGCTCGCCGCGTTCAATACTGAAGTCCTGCGATAATATGCTGAATTTCTTAATGCTTTGAGCGTGAGTCAGGGTTGTATTAATTTCGTTAATCTGTCGCTGAAGATAGTCTCGTAATTGTTGGCACTGGGCCGCTTGCTCTGTGCCAACAGCGTTACTACCGGCGCGCCTGAGTTCGCTGCTCAAGGTTTCATCATCAAGGGTGATGAGGGCCGTGAGATATTTACGTTGGTCGCCAATGACCACAGCCTGACTGACGGCGGTGATCGCTTTTATCTTTCCTTCTAAGAGTTGGGGGGCGACATTTTCACCGCCGGAGGTGATGATGATATCTTTCTTCCTGCCAGTGACCTGCAAGAAGCTCTGACTATCCAGTTCGCCAATATCTTCGGTGTGCAGCCATCCATCACGGTCAATAGCCTCGTTGGTGGCCCTTGCATTGTTGATATAACCGGCAAAAATGTGAGGGCCACGGATGAGTATTTCGCCGTCATCGGCAATGCGCATCTGTGTGCCGGGTAGGCAAGGCCCCAACTTTTCGGTGCTGAAATTATTGTTCAGACCGACAGTCGCTGGGCCAGAGCATTCGCTCATGCCATATATTTCGCAGATCGGTAGTCCCAGGCTGAGAAAGAACTCAAGCGTGTCCAGGGAGATGGGTGCGGCAGAAGAGAGCAGGTTGCGACAACGATCAAAGCCCAGTTGCTGTCTCACCTTTGAGAATACAAGTTTCTCGGCGAGCTTATACAATAAAGGTGGGGACTTGTGTTGTTGTAGTGCGTAGCCTCCAACAAGACCTTTTTTGCGCGCCCAGGCAACAATTTTTTTGCGTAGTGGAGGGCTGGTTTTGCCGGCGATCAGTATTTTGGCTTGTATTTTTTCCCAGACTCGAGGTACGGCGACAAAGCTGGTCGGGCGAACCTCGCGTAGATTGTCGCCAAGTTGACCAAGGCTTTCTGCGAATGATGTGCATCCACCACAATACATGGGGATATACAGGCTGAATATTTGTTCGGCAATATGACTCATGGGTAGATAGCTGATGATGCGCTCATCAGAATTACAGTCATAAGTCTCAACACTACTTTGTGCCATCCAGGTGAGGTTGCTGTGGCTCAGCATCACGCCCTTGGGGTTGCCTGTGGTGCCAGAGGTATAAATGAGTGTGCAAATGTCGCTGGGTTGCTGAGCTTTAATTCTCTCATTGAGAGCTTGATCTGGCGCCTGCTCGGCCAGTTTTGGTAAGTCGCTCCAGGCGTGTATGTGCTCAGCAGAGTCACTACCCTTCATCATCACGATAGCCTTCAATTTAGGTAGCTGATTGGCAATGGCCTTGAATTTTTCGAGTTGCGCAGTATTTTCTACGACCGCGACAGTGGCATTACAATTGTCAGCAATATACTGACATTGCTCGGGGCTGCTGGTGGTATAAATGCCCGCCGGTATAGCTCCGCAGTAAATCGCTGCAATATTGCTAATAAACCATTGGTGGCAATTGTCGCCGATGATGGCGAGGCCTTGTTTGGGGCCGAGACCCAGGGCCATTAGTGCCCGGGCGACGAGCCGTGTTTCGGTACGGTACTCCGCCCAGGTCGTGGTTTGCCACTGCCCCTGGTTTTTTGTTCTTAGTGCCGCAAGTGCTGCGTATTTAGCGGCGCTAGCCTCCAATACCGTCATGATCGTTTGGGTCATTCTTTTGCGCCCCTCTAATTATTCTTTTAGGTACAGCAAGGTGGGTCTACTGGATGATTCCTATATCTGAGGTTTGAATGTTTGTGTTGATCCCGGCCTCATTAGCAGCCTTCTCGAGTGCTTTACATTCTCCTGTCTCAGCCTTCGAGGTATTCATGAGGGCATTACAGCTAAGGGCGTTAATACTTTTTATACAGGCGACAGCTTTTTTCTCCAATCCGGCATTGCTTGCCTTGTCGGCATAGGGCGCTATCGTTTTGGCACAGCTTTCATCTAGCATGGCGGTCATCATCTGCAGCATTGCAGGGGGCAGTTGCTGTTGTTTAAGTTGCGCAGTGGTGCAGGATTTAATTTTGCTACAGAGAGTGTTAGTCGCTTGGGTGAGGCTGTTTGCGTAAGCAATGCCTGGCAGTGTAAGGAGTATTAACGGGGCCAGGGCTTTAAGGGTAAGTCGGTTGGTCGTGTGGCTTTTCATGGTGAAGGGCATTGTTATTCTCGTCGGTGTTTTTGCCAAATCGTTTACAATAAGACGCTATTTATTAGTGCGCTTACGGCCTGCTAACTACGCCGTAATTATTTGAGCTTAAGCCCGATTATGCCAATAGAAATTATCATTGCCACCGTATTATTCACCCTTGCTTTGATTTTATATTCAACAGCAATATGGAGCGGTCGCAAGTCGCAACAATTAAGAGTATGGCAAATTGCTGTCTTTTTTCTGGGCGTTAGTTTAGATGCCTGGGGAGTTTGGATAACGGTTGAATTTATTGGTGCTATCGTCTTAACGCCACACGCTATTTTTGGTTTTAGCGCATTACTGCTGATGTCGTTGCACTTCTTATGGGTGTTTTCTCTATTTATGACAAGCAAGGTGCAAACACCCCGTACTCACAGGTTCGGTGTGTTTGTGTGGGGTTTATGGATGCTGTCCTATATTTCTGGATTTATAACAGGACTTCAGCGAGTAATGTAAGGGGCTGTAGAATGGGTGCGCTAGGTCGTTCAATGTGTTTGCCGAGCGATAGGGTCGTCGGAGGGCGATAATAAGGATTCAAAGGGCAGGGGTTTGCCAACACCGTAGCCTTGAACATAGTTGACGCCAATTTCACGCAACATACCTTTAATCTCATTATTTTCGACAAACTCAGCGATAGTTTTCATACCCATAATCTGGCCGATTTCGTTAATAGATTTCACCATGGCGTGGTCGATGGGGTCATTGACGATGCCTTTGACAAACATGCCATCGATTTTAAGGTAGTCGACGGGCAGGTTTTTTAAATAGGCAAAAGAAGACAGGCCGCTGCCAAAATCATCCAGGGCAAATTTACAGCCCAAGCCTTTCAAGGTTGAAATAAATGTCATCGCTCGAGTTAAATGGGTAATTGCCGCTGTTTCGGTAATTTCAAAACAAATCTTAGTGCAATCAATGCTTGCCTGTTCTAATTCCCTGATAACAAAATCGAGGAAAGACTCATCGGTTAGTGACTGGCCGGACAAGTTGATGCTGATGAAGTTTATCTGTTCAAGAAATGCCGGGTGTGCCAGGAGGAGTTTGCAGCATTCCTTGATGACCCAACGATCTAATTGGGTAATGATATTGTAGCGTTCGGCTGCGGGTAAAAAGGCGCCAGGGGGTATGATTTCGCCCTCATTGCCTCTTAGTCTGATCAGTATTTCGTAGTGTTTCCCAGCACTGTTGGTGAGTGGCTCGATGGCCTGAGCATGGAGGCAAAGTCGGTCTTCTGCAATGGCCTGGTGAATACGTGCGACCCACTGCATTTCGCCCTGTCGCAGGGCTAATTCTCGGTCTTCAGGGTGGTAGATATGAATGCGATTACGGCCCTGATCCTTGGCTACATAGCAGGCCGAGTCGGCCTTGGCCATTAGCTCAGATAAGTCGGAGGTGGTTTCATTAATAGCTACCAGGCCGATACTCGCACTGACTCTAAATGTGCGGCCCTGCCAGCTAAAGTGAAAGTCCTGAATGGTTTTTTGTAAGTCATAGGCAACGCGCTGGGCATGGGCAAGGGGGCAGTTTTCTATTAATACGGCAAACTCGTCGCCCCCGAGGCGAGCCAGGGTGTCATTTTTTCTCACCGAGCGCTGCAGGGCGCAGCCGAGTTGGCGCAGGAGTTCGTCGCCGGCCATATGGCCGCAGGTATCGTTGACTACCTTGAACTGATCGAGGTCTATAAAGCACAGGGCGTGCTTGCTGTCATCAGTGAGTAGGGTGGCGAGCAAACATTTGGTACGGCGCTCGAACTCCGGACGATTGATGAGTCCGGTCAGTGCGTCATGGCAGGCCTGGTAGTTTAGCTGTTCGCTGAGTTGGTATTCATTGGTGATATCTTCTTGCACCGAAATATAGTGGCTGATCTCGCCGAGATGGTTTTTTACCGCAGAGATAGAATTGCGACACCAATAGTAGGTGTTGGCTTTAGTGCGGTTGTGCAGCTCGCCACGCCACTCCTGACCAGCGGCAATAGTCGCCCACAAATCCTGATAAATGGCATCACTGGTTTCACCCGAGCTTAGTAAGCGCGTGTTTTTGCCGATCACTTCGGCTCGACTATAGCCGGTGACCTCGCTGAATTTCGGGTTGATGTATTCAATGTTGCCCTGCAAGTCAGTGATAATAACGATGGAGGCACTGGCATCCATTGCGCGGGAGAGTTTGATCAATTCATCTTTGGCTTGGTGTACCTTGGTTAGGTCGTGAAGAATCGATTGCACGACCTTTTTGTTGCCCACAGTGAGTAAAGTGGAGTTCACTTTACCGGGGAAACATTCGCCCGATTGCTTCACGAAAAGACCCTGAAAGCAGGCTGACCCGGTGTCGAGCAGGGCGTTACGCATACCTTTAAAAGCGTTCTGCACCTTGGTGTCGCCTGACACTAAGGTGCAAATGCTGATGTCGCCAAGTTCTTTTGCAGAATAGGCAAAGGTTTTGAGCATGGCACTGTTGGCATCTAAATAGCGGCCGTTGAGGTCGCTGATAATGCACGGATCCATGGAGTGCTCAAACAGTGTGCGCAGTCTCTCCTCACTGTCTGTGAGCTGTTCTTCAACAATCAGTCGAGCCAGCTCTGCCCCGGCTCGATCAGTACAGACGCCAAGCACGCGCCGCAGCAACGGAGTGGCTTCCAGAGCCTGGTCGTGAAGGAGAACGAGAACACCGATTATACTGGCGTCGGGGCCGTAGATAGGGCTGCCCATATACGCCTTTGCACCTAGCTTGGCAAAGAGTTGATGCTGGGGGTAAAGGCTGCTGATTTTGTCGGTGTAAAATAAGGTGTCGCCTTTTGCTACCTTCTCACAGGGGCTGCCCTGTAGGTGGTATTTGGTATTGTCGGCAAGAGCATCGTCTATCCATAGGCCCTGGGTGTGCACGTTCTCACCGTCTAACCGGCCAACCATTGCGCAGCGAATTTTTAGTGTTTTACATAAGTATTGAACCAGGTCGATAAAAAACTGCTGCCCCACAGAGCGGTGCATGCCTTCGTGGTAGGCTTTGATAATATTTTCGGCATGGATACTATCGCTGATATCTCGGTTGATGCCGATAATTTCAACGACTTGGCCACTGTCGTCACGAATATAGTTCACGCAAGCTTCTGCAGGGTAGGTGGTGCCGTCTTTTCGGAGCACTTCGAGTTGGTATTTAACGGCTGGGCTGACCCCGGGTTGTGTCGGCGTTACCCTCGAGACCTCCTGGGTAACCAGATCCTTGATACTGGCTGCTGAACGGTTGGTCAGCAGTTTAAGTGGGCCTTGAATTCGCTTTTCTTCGGCGGTGAAACCGCTGGTGGACGCTATCGAGGGGCTGACATAGGTGAAATTTAGATTTTTATCACAACTCCAGAGCACATCGGGGGTGCGCTCAACGATGTGCTGGAAGCGGGCTTCCTGTGAGACGGCATGATGGCAGCAATCCGCCTGTGTTTTGCCCATGGCAATATTCTCTTGTGGTTTTTAGCGTGTCGCGATGCTGCGCTTGATTGCATTTTTCCTGCTATCTCAGGCGTTAATTCAATGTTGCCACTCTATTGTTGGCTCGTCTGAATTAGCTGATCCGAACTGCTAGTGACGGTAATAAGATTTGTTGGCAGTCACAAGTGATGCCTGGCTGTGGATTTGAAATGGTTCACAGAAGTGGTCAATAAGTCGATTTGCGGACGCAAAAGAATAACCATAAGTTATGTATGGTATTCTTTTTTCGGTATAAAATTTTCCCAGTTTAATTATAGTTATGGTTGGAAATAATGTGGTATTTCAGGGTTTTTCTCAATTTTTAGGTGTGTGTTTTTTAATGTAATGAGTTTTTCAGGTGAAAAATTTATTACATTCATTAGCATTTAATGCGTTGTGTTTGTTGCGCGTATTCAGGCTAGGCAATTAATTTTTAGATGGGCCTGAAGTCTGCGTTGAGGGTGCGAATTAAACGAAAATCGCGAAGCAATTGTTGCTCTTTGTTGCCAGCTGTCTAAGGGGTGACACTTGAGCTTTTATCTGCGCGGTGTGAAAAGTGGCAATTGACATTACCCCTTTCTCCACGTAGTTTGCGCGCCTTGCCAAGGTAAGAGGTTCCCCGCTGCTATGTCCAGCACTGGGGTTAAACGGGAAGTTGGTGAGCCCATGTCGCTATAGTTAGTGTGGCTATACACGGCAACGGCAAGTCCAACGCTGCCCCCGCAACGGTAAGTGAGAGAGTTCTTAGGCACTGTATACACAGTACTTAGGCTCAATGCTCGGTCATCAAGCCACTGTGCGCTAAGCATGGGAAGGCGACTCGATTATTTACTCACAAGTCCGGAGACCGGCCCCTCACCACGCAAACGAACTACGGGGTGTGGTTGGTCCGATCAATTAAGTGCGGCTCATTATTTGTGATGGGCGGGCTTATTTTGTGTCCTGACAGGCTTCTCCCCTCATGATTGATTAGTCGTATCAGCCGCTGTGCTGACTATGCGCTCGGGTGTGAGCGCGGGAGAAAATTGATGAAAATGAAGCCAATAGCCCTGGCCGTGTTGTGTTTGTCACCTGTCATTTTGCAGGTCAGCCCATCTTATGCTGAGCCGCCGCAAAGTTCTTCAACCCTGCAGGAAGTTATTGTTTCTTCAAGCCGTACGGCTATGCCGCTGAGCCAGGTGGGCTCCTCGGTAACAGTGATCGATGCGGAAGAAATACAACAGCGGGGTTACATTTCCGTGGTTGATTTGCTGCGTACCCAGCCGGGTATCGCCACGAGCCGTAACGGTGGCCCAGGTCAGGTGGCGACGATACGTATTCGCGGTGAGGAAGGCTTTCGCACACAGGTACGCCTCGATGGCATGAAGTTGGCTGACCCCACGGGCACGCAGGTGGGGCCGCAGGCTGAGCACATACTGGCCAGCGAAGAGATTAGTCGTATAGAAATACTGCGTGGCCCCCAGGGTTTAATATACGGAGCCGATGCAGGCGGTGTGATTAACCTGTTTACGCCGCGTGGCCAAGGTGAGCTTTCGGGCCAGTTGAGTGCCGAGGGCGGGCGTTATGGTACGCAGCAATTCCACGGCGATGTAAGTGGTGGCAATGGGCAGAGCGATTTTTATCTGTCGGCCACGGATTTACACAGCGCTGGCTTCAGTGCCAGTACTGCCGACACCGTTTTAAAGGATGATGACGGCTACGATAACACCACTGTGCACGGTAAATTTGGCTGGAATGTCAGCGATGCGCTGCGCCTGCAAGTGGTTGCGCGAGACGTTGACGCCGAGGTTGAATTTGATAACTGCGGTTTCCCTACTACCCATGATTGCGACAGCGATTATGAACAAACCACCTGGCAGGTGTCGGCAGACTATAAGAGCGAACATTTTTCTCATAACGTGGCCTACAGCAATACTGATATTACGCGCGATAGTTATGCCGCAGGGTTGTCGTCGTTTTCAACGGACGGTGAGATTGATCGCGTTGAATACACAGGCAGCACGGACTTCTTTTCTGGTTTTACCCTGGTTTACGGGGCTGATTTTGAACAGGAAGATATTACTACCAGTGGTGGCTCATCACTGGATCGTGATCAACGAGGCTATTTTATTGAATATCAG
>JBFHDT010000029.1:0-12173 GCA_041584575.1 Porticoccaceae bacterium | reverse complement strand
GGGCCGCCAAAAGCGCGACTCAGCGCCGCAGCCACGGGGTGTGCGGTGACACGCAGGGCTAAGGTGTCCTGGCCACCGCTGATCCAGGGGGAAGCATGGTGATTATTGGGGATTAACCAGGTGATTGCCCCGGGCCAGCTATTTTGCAGTTTTTCGATGAGTGAGGGGCTTACCGCGTGCAAATAAGGCGCAAACATGGCGATATCGGCGGCAATTAAAATCAGGCCTTTTCGCGGGTCGCGCCTTTTCAGGGCGAGCAGCTGTTGTACGGCGCGATGGTTTTCGGGGTCGCAGCCCAAACCCCATACCGCTTCGGTGGGGTAGGCTACTACGCCGCCCTGGCGCAGGCTGGCTGCGGCCCGGCGAATGCCCGGTCGCAGCGCAAGGTCAATCACGGCTTAAGCCTTAGCTCGGGCCTGCAGCTTGTCCTGTAAGGCCTGGTCTTTTTCGATAACGGCCTGAGCGTTGGCGGCGCGCTCGTCGACCAGGCGTTGATGCAGCGTGGGGTCCGCACCGGCGATAATTTGCGCGGCCAGGTAGGCGGCATTTTTCGCACCGGCTTTGCCAATGGCGACGGTGGCAACGGGGATGCCGCCGGGCATTTGCACGGTCGACAGCAGAGCGTCGAGGCCATCGAGGGAGCCATTAATGGGCACGCCGATAACGGGTCGCAAAGTCAGTGCAGACACTGCACCAGCCAGGTGAGCGGCCATGCCTGCAGCGCAGATAAAGGCGGCGCAACCGCGTTTATCTGCTTCGGTCACATAGTCGTGAGTGGCTGCAGGTGTGCGGTGTGCAGAGGTGACCTTGGCTTCGAAAGGGACACCGAGTTTGTTGAGTACGTCAAAACTGGCTTCCATAATCGGAAGGTCGGAGTCTGAGCCCATTAAAATGGCGACAAAAGGTTTGCTCATGATGGTGGAGCCTCGCTCGCTGTGAAAAACCGCAAAGGCTACCGGAAGACGATGCTGAGGGCAATCGGAGAAGGCCGCTATTTTAGACGGCTGTACATGCCGGCGCGTTGTTCAACCCAACCCTCTAGCTCGAGTTGGACTAGTAACCCGCTGAGTACGGCCGATGGGAGTTGCGTACGTGCCATCAGGGTGTCTAGGTCAGTGGGGTCAAAGCCGAGTTTGTCGAGTATACGGCTTGCAGTGTCATCCAAGGTGTTTGTGCTATTGGACGTCGCTATTTGCTCTGTTCCCTGTGCTTTGTAAGCCAGCATACCGCCGAGTTCACTAATAATGTCATCGGCCGTTTCAACCAGTGTTGCGCCCTGGCGAATGAGCTGATGACAACCTTTGGCACTGGGATTGTGGATGGAGCCGGGTATGGTGAAAACCTCGCGCCCCTGCTCCATGGCCAGACGGGCGGTAATCAGCGAGCCGCTTTTAAGGGCCGCTTCGACAACCAGTACGCCAAGGCTGAGGCCGCTGATAATACGATTGCGTTGGGGGAAGTTGCCAGCGCGGGCCGGTGTGCCGGGTGGAAATTCGGAAACGATAGCACCGCCTTTGGCAATAATATCTGCGTATAGGGCTTGATGGCGACGGGGGTAAATAATATCAGGGCCAGTGCCGAGTACGGCAATGGTGCTGCCGGTTTCCAATGCGCCTTGGTGGGCGGCGCCGTCAATACCCAGAGCCAGACCGCTGGTAATCGTAAAACCGCTACTCGCCAGATGGCGAGCAAATGCGCGAGCATTTTGTTGCCCGGCAGTAGAGTGATGCCGGCTACCGACGATGGCGATTTGTGGCAGGTGTAGAGCGCTGATGTTTCCTTTGATAAAAAGTAGGGCGGGAGGTGTGTCGATTTCTCGCAGCAGGGCAGGATAGTTGGGTGAAGATATCAGTACAATGTCGATAGCCTCTGTTGCGCAAGTCGCGAGAGTATTATCTGCCTGAGTTTTGAAGTCATCGGGCCTGGCCCGAAAGGCGTTTAGCCCTTTACGATAAGCGGGAGCAACTGTATTAGTTGAGGCTTGCAGGGCTTTTGCAAAAGAACCAAATTGTTGCTGAAGTTTACTGAGAGCAACGGCACCGATGCCGGGGAGTGCTTGCAGTATTAGGGCGCATTCGCGCTCGGTGATCATAGGTCCCATCCTTGGGCGCGTAGTGAGCGATATTAACTTGAGGGCGAGGCCTTTGAGTTAAGCTGGCCTTTCGCCCAAATCATTGTGTTCATGGGTTGCGAGCAATGTCATTAATTGAAATGGGTAGCTCGGCGGAGAGAATGAGAGCGAAGCTCATTTTTTCAAAGGTGCGGAATACCATCACCAATCCGGCTTTTTCGGGGGGCAGGGTGACTAAGCCTCCTTGCACACGGTCGGAAACAACGGCGCCGGCTTTGAGGATGGACAGCATATTACCTATTTCGATGCCGTCACGCTCACCAAGATTAATACTAATGACATCGAGCATGCCGCCGGTGCTAACAGCACCTTCAATAGACATAATGACACCTTCTGTGTTTTCTGGCGGGGCGCTAGGGTGAAAATTTGCATCGATCTTACGTTCTTCCAGCTCTAGAAGTCTGTCGTTAATCCGTAATTCTTCAATACTGCGTGTGGTTATGAGTGTGGCGATGTCGTCATTAACGGCTTTTAGGTTGCCGGCGCCAATATCCTTGGCGCGGATACCCAGTACTTCATGGGTTTTCGGATCGGTAAAAGGTCCGCCATTGCGATAAACACCGTAGCTTTCGTCTGCGTTGGAGAAGTCACCACGGGCATAAAAATCGTCGTTTTTGCCAGTGAGCAGGCGTTTGCTTTGCCCCGAGAGAATATAGGGGGCGGACTCAAGAACACCAGGTTCTACAATTCGATTGCGTGAAAGGAAACTATTAATTAAATCCAGGGGTAAGGTCGATATAGCCTGGCGCTCAGAGACCTCGCGAATTTGTGGGCTGAGTTTGACATCTCGGCTTCGAGTCAGCACCAGGCGAGGTTTGCCATCGATGTAGATGAGACTGATGATATCGCCGGGGTAGATTAAATGGGGGTTTTGAATTTGCGGGTTAACTTGCCATATTTCGGGCCAAAGCCAGGGCTCAGCGAGAAAATGAGCAGAAATATCCCAGAGAGTATCGCCCTTTACAACGGTGTATTTATCGGGAATGTCGTCGTTAAACGGCGCTTCTGCCACGGCTGCCGCAGCCAGCACCCAGAAGCTTACTAATGCCAGCGCTACTGTCTTTATAGGGCTCTTCATAAAGGCTCTTCCTTAGGCTGAATGCCGATGGTGTATACTATCAACATCGGGGGAGTTCAACGTTGTAATTATTGGAACAGCCCGGATGTTAACAGCCGTTTATACTCTTTTGCTAGAATTCCATCACAAAGCTATGACTATTCGAACAATTCTTGAATTTCCAGACCCCCGCCTACGAACCACCGCTGCCCCGGTAGCCAAGGTTGATAAGCGCATCCGCCATTTGCTCGACGATATGTTTGAGACTATGTACGAGGCCAAGGGTATTGGCTTGGCCGCGACACAGATCAATGAGCACGAACGGGTGGTGGTGATGGATGTTTCAGAGGAAAGGGATAGCCCCCTGATCCTTATCAACCCTGAAGTTGAATTTATCGGCGATAGCCAGCTCGAACACGATGAGGGCTGCCTGTCAGTACCGGGTTTCTACGAAACCGTATCGCGCCCCGACTGCATTCGTGTGCGAGCACTTAATGAGAAGGGTGAAGCCTTTGAACTGGAGCCAGATGGCCTGTTGGCGGTGTGCATTCAGCACGAGCTTGACCACCTCAATGGCAAATTATTTGTTGATTATCTGTCAGCATTGAAACGCCAGCGAATTCGCAAAAAGCTGGAAAAGCTGCACCGGCAAATGGCCTAATATTGGGTGATAGCGGCCCTTTTAGGGTTTTGCTCTGTTAGCGCTCCAGGCGCCGTCTACTGAGATCCTACCTTGAAGATTATTTTTGCCGGTACGCCCGATTTTGCCGCCTGTCATTTGGCCGCTTTACTCAAACAGGGTAAACACACCGTGGTGGCAGTTTACACCCAACCTGACCGTCCGGCGGGGCGCGGCAAAAAACTGAAGCCGAGCCCTGTGAAGCAACTTGCGGAACAATACGATCTGCCAGTGATGCAGCCAGCTTCTTTGAAAAACACTGAAGATCAGCAGCAGTTGCAAGCCTTTGCCGCCGACCTGATGGTAGTGGTTGCCTACGGCTTGCTATTGCCTCAAGTGGTGCTCGATGCGCCGCGCCTGGGCTGTATCAATGTACATGCCTCCTTGCTACCACGCTGGCGGGGTGCTGCACCCATACATCGCGCCCTGGAAGCGGGTGATGCTAAAACCGGTGTCACGATTATGCAGATGGATGCGGGTCTTGATACTGGGCCAATGCTACTCAAAGCCGAGTGTGATATTGATTCAGACGATAGTGGTGGCAGTTTGCACGATAAGCTGGCAGACATTGGCTGTGAGACTTTACTGAAGGCTCTCGAGGCTCTGGCAGACAATAGCTTGATTGGTGAAGTCCAGGATGACGCCCTAAGCAACTATGCCCCTAAAATCAGCAAAGAAGAGGCGCGCCTCGATTGGTCGAGCTCTGCAACTGCCCTCGATCTTAAAATTCGAGCCTTCAATCCTTTCCCGGTCGCTTTCACCACGTTGGGTGGTGCTCGACTTAGGATTTGGGCTGCAGAGTTGGAAGCGTCGTATGCACATCAAGTGACGGCGGGAACCATTTTAAAGTGCGATAGCCGAGGCATTTGGGTGGCCTGCGGGCAAGGAGCACTGGTGTTGAGTGAAATACAGCTGCCGGGTAAAAAGCGCTTGCCGGTGCAAGCGGTATTGAATAGTCAGGCGCCATTATTCGCTGTAGGCGTGCAATTGGGTTTGTCACAGGATGATAGCCGTGCAAGTTAGAGTTGCCGCTGTCAAAGTACTGCTGGCAGTCACCCGCGATGGCGTATCTCTCAACCAGTGTCTGCCCGAGTTGCTGACACAGGTGGTTGAGCGGGATAGACCTCTGCTGCAAGACCTTTGCTATGGCACCTTGCGCTGGTATCCACGCTTAAACACCTTACTCAAGGTGCTACTGGAAAAGCCCTTCCGTTCGAAAGATCAGGATATTCACGTACTGCTAGCCTGCGCGCTCTACCAAATAATGGAGACACGCATCCCCGATCACGCTGCTGTTAATGAAGCCGTAGCGGTCATTAAACAGCTCAAAAAACCCTGGGCTAAGGGCTTGGTCAATGGCGTACTACGCCGTTTTATACGTGAGCGCGATAGCCTTAACGAGCAATTGGCGGACAAAAGCGTCTACCTGCACGCTCATCCCAAGTGGCTCTATAAGCGCATTGAGCAAGCCTGGCCACAGCAGTCGACGGCTATTTTTGCCGCCAATAATCATCCCGGGCCAATGACTTTACGGGTTAATCAGCAATGCCAGAGTCGGGCTGAATACCTGGCTACTCTGCAAGCAACCGGTATTGACGCTAGGGCGACGGCTCTAAGTGCCGATGGCGTACAGTTATTGAAAGCCACGAGTGTTGATGCCATCCCCGGTTTTGCCGAGGGTCAACTCAGTGTGCAGGACGAGGCTGCCCAGCTTGCCGCGCAGTTATTAGAGCTGGAGCCGGGGCAGCGAGTGCTCGATGCCTGCTGCGCCCCCGGAGGTAAAACCTGTCATATTCTTGAACGTGAGCCAAAACTAGACGAGCTGCTGGCGCTCGATATTGAAGAGTCGCGCTTAGAGCGGGTCAGAGAGAATTTTGAACGACTGAATGTACGGGCCAACTTGGTGGCGGCTGACGCCGCTGCCACGGATGAGTGGTGGGATGGCCGGATGTTTGACTGCATCTTGCTCGATGCACCCTGCTCCGCTACTGGCGTCATTCGGCGCCACCCGGATATCAAGTTACTGCGCAAGCCCGATGATATAGCCCGCCTTGTCCAGCTGCAGGCAGAATTGCTTGACGCCCTGTGGCCACTGCTTAAGTCTGGGGGTAAACTGCTCTACGCAACGTGCTCTATTCTGCCCGAGGAAAACGATGCCAGCATCGCCGGTTTTATTGCCCGCCAGAGTGATGTCGAGGTGATTACTATTGCGGCCGAAGTGGGTATACAGACGTCGGTGGGGCGCCAACTGCTGCCAACAATTGACGGCCACGATGGTTTTTATTATGCCCTGTTGTCTAAGAATTGATGTCTAAGAGCCCAAGCATAAAAAATAAGTCGTGTAAGCGCTAAATGAAACGAGCAGATAACCTGAAACCATGAAAATTGTGATTGTTGGTGCCGGCCAGGTCGGTGGCACACTGGCGGAAAACCTGGCCAGTGAAGCGAATGATATTTCCCTGATCGATCCCGATGAGCAGCGCCTGAGAGAGTTGCAGGACAGGCTCGATATTCGCACCGTGCCGGGTCTGGGATCCCACCCTGATGTGCTTGAGTCGGCCGGTATTGAAGATGCCGATATGCTGGTGGCGGTGACGAACAGCGACGAAGTCAATATGCTGGCCTGCCAAATTGCCTTTTCGCTGTACCGCACGCCACAAAAAATTGCTCGGGTACGGGCCAGTGGCTATATCAGCAATACATACCGCGAAAAATTGTTCAACGACGCCCATGTGCCGGTTGATGTGCTGATTACCCCCGAGCAGGTGGTTACCGATTATATTGGCAAGCTGGTCGAATATCCCGGTGCTTTGCAGGTGCTCGATTTTGCCGATGGCGCGGTACAGTTAATGGCGATACGTGCCATCGCTGGCGGCCCGATGGTTGGCTCTCAACTCAGCGCCATTCGTGAGGAAATGCCCGGTGTCGATGCTCGGGCAGCGGCAATTTTTCGTCAGGACCGCTCCATTGTGCCCAAGGGTGATACGGTCATTGAAGAGGGCGACGAAGTATTCTTCGTCGCCGCTCGTTTCAATATTCTCAAAGTCATGAGCTATTTGCGGCACACGGAAAAGCCTTACCGTCGCTTGATTATTGCCGGGGGTGGGAATATCGGTTTTCGCCTGGCCAAAGCACTGGAGGGCAACTACAGCGTCAAGGTGATTGAATACCACCTGTCGCGGGCGGAGTATTTGGCCGAAGCGTTGGACAAGTCCGTGGTTTTAAATGGCCAGGCGGCCGACCGCGAATTATTACTCGAAGAAAATATCGATAAAACAGATGTTTTTATTGCGGTCACGAATGATGATGAGGTCAATATTATGGCCTCATTACTGGCCAAACGCCTGGGTGCCCGCAAAGTGATGACCCTCATCACCAACCCGGTTTACGCTGAGTTAATGCAGGGCAGTGAAATCGATATCGCCGTGTCACCTCAGCAAGCCACCACCAGCTCGCTACTCAGTCATGTGCGTCGTGGTGACACGGTGAATGCACACTCCTTGCGCCGTGGTGCGGCCGAGGCGCTGGAAATCGTCGCCCACGGTGATGCCAAAAGCTCGAAAGTGGTGGGCAAGGCGATTGAAGACCTAACCCTGCCAGCAGGTTCAACCATTGCCGCGTTGGTGCGCCGTGGCGAGGTGGTTATTACCCACCACGATACGGTCATAGAGTCAGAGGATCACGTTATCGTGTTTATGATCGATAAACGCCACACGCGGGATATTGAAAAGCTCTTCCAGGTCGGATTTACTTTCTTCTAGGGGCAGCATTTACACGATGTTTAATTTCTTCAGCTCCGGCCTTATCTAATGCACTATTCCATTATCGCACGTATTTTGGGCTTGCTGCTGATGATATTCAGCCTCACCCTGTTAGTGCCCATCACCGTGGCATTCATTTATAACGAACAAACAGTCGAAGCATTTTTTCTAGCGTTCGCCATTATTTTTTCTATTGGCATGATGGTGTGGCTCCCCAATAGTCGCAGTACAGGCGAATTGCGCATCCGCGATGGTTTTTTGGTCACCGTACTTTTCTGGAGCATGCTCGGTTTAGGCGGAGCCTTGCCCCTGGCCTTGATTGAGCCCGCTTTATCGCCGATCGATGCGGTGTTCGAGTCTATCTCAGGTTTGACCACCACTGGCGCAACAGTGATCAGTGGGCTCGATGAGCTGCCGCGCTCTGTTCTTTACTACCGCCAGCAGCTGCAGTGGCTGGGGGGTATCGGTATTGTGGTCATTGCGGTGGCGATTATGCCGATGTTGGGTATTGGTGGTATGCAGCTGTATCGTACTGAAACCCCGGGGCCGGTCAAAGATAGCAAGCTCACCCCCCGCATCACTGAAACGGCCAAGATGCTGTTTTTGATTTATGTGGTACTCACCCTGGCCTGTGCACTCGCTTATTGGTTGGCGGGAATGGAGCCGTTTGACGCTATTGGCCACAGTTTCGCAACGGTCGCCATCGGCGGCTTTTCAACCCATGATGCAAGTATGGGTTTCTTTGATAGCGCCCTAATTAACAGCGTCTGTGTGTTTTTTATGACCCTGTCGGGGCTGAATTTCGGTTTGCATTTTATGGCCTGGCATCGCAAGAGCTTGAGGCCTTATTATTTTGACTCTGAGGCGCGCTTGTACATGGCGATGCTGCTGGGAGGCATATTGATCGTTTGTGCCTATCTTTATTACAGCGGCACCTACGGTGGCGCTGAAAGTGTAAACCACGGTATTTTTCAGCTGGTGTCGATTATGACCACGACCGGCTTCGCGACGGATAACTTCAGCGCGTGGCCCAGTTTCGTGCCCTTTTTCCTTATTTTTCTGTCATTTTTTGGGGCTTGTGCAGGGTCGACTGGCGGCGGCATAAAAGTGGGCCGGATGATGATTATGGCCAAGCAGGGCCTGGGTGAAATTCAAAAATTGATCCATCCCAGCGCTGTGATTCCCATAAAGGTCAATGGGCGCATTGTGCCGGAGCGTGTCACCAACTCCATCTGGGCTTTCTTTGGAGTGTATCTGGCTGTGTTTTACGGCATTGTGCTGTCGTTGATGGCCTCGGGCCTCGACTACATCACCGCCTGGTCGGCGACCACTGCATCGCTCAATAACCTTGGCCCAGGCCTGGGTGATGTGGCGGCCAATTATGGCGATATCAATGGCTTTGCCAAAGTAATACTGTGCGGTGGCATGCTGTTGGGGCGGTTAGAAATCTTTACGCTGTTGGTGTTATTTACGCCGATGTTCTGGCGGCGTTAACTCGCCCCTGCAAAGAGGTCTACATACTCTTTGCGCAGCAGGTGTTTTTTCACTTTGCCCGTCGCTGTCATCGGTAATTGCTCGAGAATAATCACGCGCTTTGGTGTTTCAAAGCCGCCGAGCGCCGTTTTACAGTGATCAATAATCGACTGCTCATTAAGTTGTGCACCGGGCTTGCGGCTGACGACGGCTGTAACCGCTTCGCCCCAATGTTCGTGGGGCAGACCGATAACACCGACGTTAGCCACGCCCTGGCAAGCGAGAATGCAGCTCTCAACTTTGACCGATGAGACATTTTCACCTCCTGATTTGACGATATCTTTCTTGCGATCAACAAAACAGAATTGTCCATCGTCGTCGATATAGCCAATGTCGCCCGAGTGGTGCCAGCCAAAGGCCTGGGCCTCTTCAGTGGCCTCTTCGTTGCGATAGTAACCGAGCATGACCTGAGGGCAACGCCATACCACTTCGCCAATTTCACCGGGTGGCAGAAAGTTGCCCTGATCATCCATCACTGCCTGGTCGCTGGTAATGGAGCCGTCGCCCCAAATATTCCCTTCTTTCTGGCCCACCCAGTGAGTGTCCATGACGGTGGCGACACCGGTGATCTCAGTTTGCCCCGAACCCGTCAAAAAAGGGCAGCCAAAGGTATGGTTTAGCTGATCCAGTGTGGGGGCATCCATGGGAGCCATGCCGTACATGCCGATCTGCATACTGGAATAGTCGTGCTGCTTAAGCGTGGGGCAGCCGAGCATGGCCTTCCACATTAAGGGCAGTAAAATGGCGAACTCGAGTTTTTCTGATTCAATTAATGCCAGCACCGTGGCTGGATTAAAACCATTTTGTAGTACTACTTTTGCGCCGAGATGCAGAGACACCAAAGCAAAGAGCTCAGCGGTAATGTGGAACAGTGGTAATACAGCAGGGTGCGCGGTGCTGTCTTTATTGGCACCCAGACTGATAACGGTGTTCAAGGTGGCGATGTAAATATTTTTGTGTGACAGCATGACCCCTTTGGGGTGAGCCGTGGTGCCACTGGTGTACATGATTTGAGCGATGTCGTCGTCTTCGATAATAATATCTTCAATTTCTGTATTCGTCTGCCCATCAAGCAGCGCGTCGAAATCCAGAAAGGCCTCGCTGGTTTTGCCCGATAGATTGACGAGAAAAAACTCGCGGTCAATGTTGGCCGTGGCCTGGGCGACGAGAGGGTGGAGGTTCTCATCGGCAAACACAGCGACAGCGCCAGAGTGCTCGATGTTGTATTCCACATCGCTGGGGTTCTGCACATAGTTAACCGGCACCGCGACAAAGCCGCCCTTAAAACAGCTGAACAGGGCGGTGAGCATCTGGCTGGTATTGGCGCCGAGAATAGCGATGCGATCCCCTTGCTTTATGCCTTTAGCACGCAGACCGTGAACCGCCTGGTTGACGCGTTGATTGAGGGTATTGAAGTCGGTGGCAATACGCCTGCCGTCAATAAATTCAATCAGAGCTTCGTTCTGCCCGTGGCTGGCGGCACGGCGGCGCAACGTATCGCCCATGGCGATACGGCGAATCAAATTGACCTCAAGGGGAGTACTCATGGGTAAGTTCCTGTTTTTATTAGTTACGTTATTTCGGGGCCTACAGCTTGTCCGCGCCACCCTCTTCCAGCCAGCGGGCACAATCGGCACTCAAGGTACGTTTGACCGCAGCTTCACACTCTTTCAATTCGTTCGCGTTCAATACATCGCGCCAACGGCCGTTAGTGCCTTTATTGACAAAGGCTTTGGCCCCGCCGGCGAAAATTTTATCGACGCCCGGTAGCAGTTCAACGGCATTGTTTTTCATACTGTCGAAGGTCGCCTGTTCGACGAGACTGGGCCATAGTGCTTCATCCACGGTGATGTCGAGAAACTCGGCAACCTTTCGCATTTCACCTTCGAGGTCATTCAGTAAATCACTAAAATGCACCAGGTAAATATTCGGTAAGTGGCGGTAATCCCACCACGACTGGATAAAGGTGAGATGCGACCAGAAGGGGTAACCATCAGTCTCCCACTCAAAGTTACCCTTGTTAATCCAGTCGTGCCAGAGGTCATGAATATCATCATATAGCGGTGGGAATTCTTCACCGACTCGGCCGGGGGTGTTGTTCAAGGCGTCAATAAAGCTCTCGGTATAGTTCGACGTGTGGTTCCATAGCGACATAAATACATCGCGCACATCGCGGCCAATCACGAGGTATTTCATCTCGGGATAATAGGGCAGGGCATTAAGGGGCGAGTGGGTTTTTAGAAAACGCCGGTGAGTTTGGGCCTCTATCGTATCGAGAGTTTCATTCAGTGGGCCGAGGCGCATATCGAGCCAGATCGACATGTCATGAAAAGACTCGGTGGGGGGCTTGTCCTGAAATAACAACAGCGAAACAATGCGTTGCATCCAGGTGGTACCGCTCTTCATTGAGGTGCAAACGAGGATGTCGTCATCACGCACCTTGAAATTATCCCAGCGCGTGCTGTCGAGATGATGATTTTGATAGGTTCTGTCGTGTACGGGCAGTTCTGGTGCCATGCTTGAATCCTATTTTTATTGTTGTTTGCTTATCGCGCTCTAATTTGGTCTGTCGACTCAAAACCCTTCGTCAAGGTCAGCATACCTGACAATGCGCGGCTCGCTACTATCGGCACTGACCTCAATAATACTGTGGCAGCAATTGTGCATACGCGGAGGCTCCCAGAAGCGACTCAAGGGGCGGCCCTCGTAGTGGGAGAGCACCGACTTAATCCACACGCCGTGGCTGACCAGTGCCACCTCCATCCCTGAGCAATCGTTGAGGATAGTTTCAACAGCATTGAGTGCGCGACGCTGCAAGGTATGGAAAGTTTCCGCACCCTCCACGTTGAAAACGTCGGGCGTATTACGGAAGGCAAAAACGGCTTGTGGCTCTACTTTTTCAATATCGGCGTAGAGGTGCCCCTCCCACGGGCCAAGCATAATTTCACGTAAATCATCCTGCAAGTTCACCGGCTGTTCACAGTGGCTAAGAGCGAGGGCTGCGGTCTGCTG
>JBFHDT010000028.1:0-12299 GCA_041584575.1 Porticoccaceae bacterium | reverse complement strand
TAGCAAGGCTGAGCGAGCAAAGTTTGAGTTAGCGCGTGAAGCGACCGTTGGTAATATTGAAGGTGGGGAGTCTTCGTGCCATGTAAAACCTTGACGGACATAAATTATTCGTTTTTTGATAATTAATAACTATATTCTTATTTTGTAGGCTGGCTATTGAGAGATTACAACGTAATTTTAATTTTCTGGGTTACGTCAATTTTACGGTCTTGATTGGCATCGCTATTAATGCGCTTGATTTTTCAAGACACTAACTTTCGGATAAATGGTGATATTGTTTTGGTATCGTTTGTCGTTATTCCAAGTTGCTTTATTTTTTTTAAATAAAATTAATTATTACTAGTTCGGGGTTTTATAGCGCTGCATTCAATCGGCCAGGGTAAGTTCAACGGCTGCAAGCTGTGCCACGCTACGCTGACTTTATTGTTTTGCGGATTAATGCTTGTTAACAGTTAACTAGCGGATTTCTGTTTGCCTGCAAGTAGGATGAGCCAAATAGTGTGTCATTCTAGTATTAACAACAATACGAGTAGCAATCAATAGTGGCGCCGCCCGTTGGACATCCCGAATAAATATTGAATAGCAATACTTGCATCGTCATCTTTGATTTAGAAAAGTTTTCCCAATTTCATTAGGTTATACACCAGGAGTAAATACCGTGACATTATTTGATCTCAGCGGCAAAGTTGCTGTTATTACCGGTTCCACTAAGGGTATCGGCAAAGCGATAGCCGAGCAAATGGCCCTTCATGGTGCCCGTGTTGTTGTGTCGAGTCGTAAGGCTGATGCTTGTGCACAGGTCAGTGCTGATATTAATACATTGGTTGAAGGGCAGAGCGGGGAGGCAATTGGCATCCCTGCCAATATTTCTCGTAAAGCTGATCTCGAAAACCTGGTTGCGAAAACTGAAGAGGTCTATGGCAGCATTGATATTCTGGTTTGTAATGCCGCAGCCAACCCTTATTACGGTTCGATGCTCGGCATTAACGATGAGCAATTTGATAAAATTATGGATAATAATATCAAGTCCAACCATTGGTTGAGCTCGATGGTGATTCCGCAAATGCAGGCGCGAAAAGACGGTGTGATTATTATTATTTCATCGATTGGTGGTGTTGTTGGTCACACCACTTTAGGTTCTTACGGGCTATCAAAAGCGGCAGACATGGCGCTTGCCCGTAATATTGGTGCTGAATTTGGTGGCGATAATATTCGTGCCAACGCCATCGCCCCGGGACTGATTAAAACCGACTTCGCCAAGGCTTTATGGGACAACCCCGAGTACCTTAAAAAAGCCACCGCTAGTTGCCCTTTGGCGCGTATCGGTGAGCCGAATGAAATTGCAGGGGCCACGGTTTTTCTGGCATCACCCGCCGGTGCTTTTATGAATGGCCAAACCTTAATTATTGATGGTGGTCGAACGATGTCCAACTAGGCACTGACGTTGACGTTACAGATGTCTACCAGGCCTGAAACAGGTTCGTTAGTGAGTGATACGTGCTTTAGTTCTATGGCTGGGCGCGTTTTATCATCACAGTCGCATTCTTTAAAGATGAGTTCAAGGCTTTGTCATTGCGGCCGTCAGGCCTTTGTTGCAAACTAACAGCAATAGCATAATTACTAACAATGCAAGCTAGATCAACAATTAATAGGTAATAGGAGATAAACAATGGTGAGTTTACGCAGCCAGATATTGGCCCCCATCATGCGCATGACTATGAAGAAAAAACTCGGTAAAAGTGGGGATCCGGCTAAAGAGCGAGAGTTCCTGGACAAAATGTCTGGTATGACTTCACGCCGTCCTCAAGGTAAGTACGATGTGGTTGGCGGCGTATGTGGTGAGTGGCAACAAGCCAACTTGGGCAGCGCAGACAATGTCATTTTATATTTACACGGTGGTGCTTTTGTTATCGGTTCTCCAGTCAGTCATCGGGATATGGTCGGTGCTATTGCCGATGCAGCCCAGGCGCGAGCTTTCATCGTCGATTATCGCCTGGCCCCAGAAACGCCATTTCCGGGTGCTGTCGATGACGCTGTTGCCGCCTACAAAGGCCTATTAGCCAATGGCGAAAAGGCTGAAAAAATTATTATTGCCGGTGACTCTGCCGGTGGTGGTCTGACCATGTCGACCCTGGTTGCCCTGCGCGATGAGGGTATAGATCTGCCCGCTGGCGCCGTTTGTATCTCTCCCTGGGCCGACCTGACCTTCGCGGGTGACTCGATGATCGTCAAAGATAAGGTCGACGCCATGCTCGGTCGTGGCAGCTTGTCGTGGTTCGCCGATCAATACCTGGCTGGGCAGGATGCGGCTCAACCTCTGGCCTCGCCAATTTTTGCCGATCTTGAAGGTCTGCCACCCATACTCATCCAAGTGGGTAGTAACGAAGTGTTGCTCGATGACGCTGTTCGCCTCAATAAAGCGCTTAAAAAAGCTGGCGGCGATGTCAATCTCGAAGTGTGGGATGGGCAAATGCACGTTTGGCACCTGATGTCGGCGATTGTGCCTGAAGGTAAACATGCGATTAATGTGATTGGCACTTTTGTTAAAACCCATACTTAAAACTTATTAATTGGGGACACCTCTCTTTTCCGTCGGATAGAGAGGTGTCCCGATTATTTAATAAATGGGTGTTTTTAACTCAGCTGTTTAAAAGGATTGGGGGTGGATGACATGAGTTCTGCACTGTACTTAATGGTTCTCAGTCTTGCCACTCTGTTTTATCTCGTTGTTTTCGTGAGTTCAATTTATGTTTGGCGCCTATCTAATTTACGTTGGGTGTGGGTGGGAGTTGGTGGCGCAACGCTATTAATTGCTCTGCAGCGTTTTGTAACTCTTTTGACAGTTTGGTCGACAATTGATGTCACGACAACCTACCCATGGATTAATCTCCTTGACCTCATCATTCCTGTTTTTCTAATGGTTGCAGCTGCACTCACTGTACCTGCCATTAAAAAATTCAATGCTCGATTAGAAAAAACCGAAGAAACTCAACGGGCATTGGCCGAAAGTGAGGCAAAATATCGAGCATTAATCGAAAGCACCAACTCTGGTTATGTCATTACCAATAGCGAGGGTGTCGTTCTTGAGTGTAATGATACTTATGTGAAGCTGACTGGGCGTAGCCACAGCGATGAGGTGATTGGTCACAATTTAGCAGAATGGGCCGTTCGCGATGAAGATGCTGATTTCGTAAAGGAAGCCCTACTTGCACATTATGACGAAGAGCTGAAACAATACGACAGGCTAGTTTTTCGTCACCCCGATGGAGCTCAAATCCCTATTGAGTTGTTTAGTCGAGGTTTGAGAACCGCAGAAGGCTTTCGTATTGTCGCTCTGCTTCGAGATGTATCCGAACGTGAGGCCGTGCGAAAACAGCTTGAAGCCAGTGAAAAACAAGCTAACTTATTATTTGCAAACTCACCAATTTCAACGGCTATTTTTAAGCCTGATGGCCGATTTGTTCGGGCCAATAAAGCCCACGATGAATTATGGGGTTTTGTGGTCAGTGAGGTTGACCCTAATTTTAATATTCTTAAAGACGATCAGGCGAATGCTCGAATCGGCAAAGACACATTGGCCGCTATTTTTCAGGGTGAACAAATAGCGCTTCAACCCTTTGTTTATCGGGGTAGTGAGTATCATCCTCAGACTGAAAAAGTGAAGGCCCAGCCGCGTGATAACACGGTTTTACCGATGTTCTTTCCCCTTAAAGATGAATACGGCGATGTAATTAGTATTGTGCAAATGCATATCGATTTGAGTGAGCGGGTAGCGGCAGAACAGCAATTAAGAGAGCGAGAAACGTTTTATCGGGCCCTGGTCGACAGTACTAATGATGCCTATGCCCTACTCAAGCCCGATGAAACCGTGATTGATGCCAATGCGGAATACGTGCGGCTTACCGGGCACTCAGATTTAACGGAAATTAAGGGTCAGGTTTCTCGCCAGTGGGTGAGTGGTGATATGGGTTTGGCAGAGCTTCATCAGCTGGTTGAGCAGGGTGGTAAAGTCCATGGTGTGCGTTGCGACTACCGCCATCCCGATGGCACGATTATACCGGCCGAAGTTAGCGCCTCTGTAGTGGAATCCGCTACTGGCCCACAGGTGGTGATACTGGCCCGTGACATTAGTGAGCGCCTGGAGTCGGAGAACCGACTTCGCCAAGTTCAGAAGATGGACGCTATCGGCAAGCTAACAGGTGGTATGGCCCATGACTTCAATAATCTTCTAGGGGTTGTTATTGGTAACGCAGAACTGGCTCTGACAAATAAAGCGGCGCAAGGGTCTATTCAACGCTATTTACAGGCTATTCTCGATGCCGCCGAGCGCGGTGCGGCCCTAACTCATCGTTTGCTCGCCTTTTCACGGCAAACGCCGCTGGCTCCAAGAGTGGTCGATATTAATCTCACCCTGTCCAATGCCTGTGCTCTTTTACAGCGCTTGATCGGTGAGGACGTTGACCTGGTGTTGGTAAAAACGAAGGCTTTACCCAGCTGTGAGGTCGACCCCGGAGAGCTCGAAAATGTCATTATAAACTTGGCTAATAACGCTCGCGATGCTATGCCCTGTGGGGGTAAATTAACGATTGAAGCACGCAGCGTGGCTTGTTATCTCGACAACAAAATTGTTATGTCCGGTGAGCTTACTATGGGCGACTACGTGGTGATTTCTGTGACTGATTCAGGGGAGGGGATAGCAGAAGACATATTACATCGCGTGACCGATCCATTTTTTACCACCAAGGGTGTGGGTAAGGGTACTGGCTTGGGTTTGAGCATGGCCTACGGTTTTGCCAAACAGTCGAATGGTCACTTGAGTATTTATAGCGAGCGTGGGGAGGGCACCACTGTCAATATTTACCTGCCCGCCCATCGTGACCCGGCGGAGGCAATAAACGTTAGACCATGTCGTGTTAGCCCCCGTGGCAATGAAAAAATACTGTTAGTGGAAGATGATCCTGCGTTGCTAGTACTAGCGCGGCATATGCTGGTAAATCTTGGTTACCGTGTAGAGGTCGCAAGTGATGTGGCTGAAGGGCTTGATCTGTATCGCCAGCATGGGGATTTTGATCTGCTGTTGACGGACATGATTTTACCGGGTGGTCGTAATGGCCGGGAACTGGCCGAGGAGCTTCTGAGGCTAAACCCTGATCTGCAGGTTCTATATATGTCGGGCTATACAGAAAATGCCATTCTCCACCACGGGCGGCTGGACCAAGGTGTGGCGTTACTGCAAAAACCTTTCAGATCCTCTGATCTGTCGGTCGCGCTTCGCCAGCTACTCGATGTTTGAGGTGATGGTTTACTTACTACTTAAATGAAATTAATCAGGTGGCGAAAAATTTTGTCAAAATTACCGCAGGACTAATATACCTATGGTAAAAAACCAAAGCTTAGTGAATTTGCTGTTAATTAAGTCTTCAGCGCCCGCGTTTTACTCCAGCCTCAGCCCTTAAATAATATGATTAAAATTCTTCTGGCGGACAGCAGCAGGGGAGATGGGCAAGGTAATAAAGGCCAGTTCCGTTCTCTGTGCGGGGTCGATGCCGAAGGCAAAAACCGCTGGAAAAATGGCCAACCCGGCTGTGATAGCGAGCAAACCATTGCCGCGCACAATAATACTAGGCGGCTTTGTAAGGGACTGTTTTGGCTCAGCAAACTGCCATGCCAATACCCAGTGAAAAAAAGGCCTGACCGATCGCGGCGATATAAACCGAGGGGTGAGTAAATGCCGACCAGCCTGGGGTAAGAAAGTCGAGGCGTCTGTCAGCATCATCAAGGCTGAGGGAATAAACGACTAGGCCGATAACCGTCAGGCAGAGAAGAGGTATTAGCAGACCATTGGCAGCTTCTATGCCGTGGCGAATGCCTCCGGCCACCACCAAAGTAGTGAGTGCGATGATCAGCCGCCGCCAGCGCAGCGGCTCGAAGGGTCTGGAGATAAGGGTTTAAAATTAGCGACTATAAGCATTCCGTTGCTACAGGTTCACAGGCTGTACCTACTGCACTAACGAAATATTTTAAAGCCCAGCCGACAATGACGCTGTAAAATCAATAATTAAAGAAGGCGCCAACAATACTAAGCCTTCTAACCATGTACTAGTTACCTGTTGGCGCTTGCTGGCGCAATGTGGCAACGGTGTACCTCCTATTGTTGAGCCAATACTCGTAAGCAAGGCCGCCTCTGTTGCTGCATTGTTTATTGCTTAGCCATCAGGCCACTCGGCAGCATACTCGATTTTTGAATACGCGATTCAGTCATTTTCCATTGCTAGCCGATACTCACCAAGCATAGCCAGATGATTTAAACGCGCACGTTTGAGCAGAGCCTGCTGTGCAGCTGGTTCATTTTCTGCCTGGCCCTGCCACGCCTGTAGGGCGGGTTGCTGCAGAGCGCGGCCATAAGAAATACTCAATTGCCAGGGTGCGTGGGGTGCTTGCTGGTTTAGGGCGTTTAAATTAGCAGTGGCTTCTATGGGTTCCTGCCCTCCGGATAAGAAATTAATACTGGGCACTGCCGCCGGCACACAGCGTTTTAATACGTTGAGGGTTGCACTGGCGACCTCATCGGGGTGGGCGCGACGACAATCTTTGCCAGGTAATACCATATTGGGTTTCAGTATCACCAGCTCAAGCACCACATGGTGGCGAGCCAGTGCTGTAAATACAGCCCGTTGCACAGCCTCGGTGACGTCACTGTGGCGCTCGATATCGTGGCTGCCATCCATTAACACCTCCGGTTCAACGATGGGCACCAGCCCCTCGGCCTGAGACACAGCGGCGTAGCGGGCGAGCATTTCAGCATTGGCGGCTATGCCATTGGCACTGGGCACGTTTTTATCGATGGCATAGACTTCGCGCCATTTGGCGAAACGGGCGCCCTGGGTTTTATACACGCGCAAGCGTTCAGCCAGACCATCCAGGCCCTGAGTAATCAGGTCGCCCGGTGACAGGGCAAGGGGAACCTTACCTTTGTCGACTTTAATGCCAGGTACAATTTTTTGCGCCCAGGCGGCCTCGGGTATAGTGGTCTGTGGATCACTTTTTTGCTCAAGGCTTTCTTCAAAAAGGATTAAGCCGCTAATGTACTCGCCTAAACCCTCTGTACTTGCCAGCAGGCTGCGCCAGATACGGCGGTTTTCTTGCGTAGACTCGACATTAATGGCAGTAAAACGCTTGGCTATGGTTGGTGCGCTTTCATCGGCGGCAAGAATGCCTCTCCCTCTCTGCACCATTGCAGCAATCGTTGATTCCAGTTCAGTTAGTGACATATTTGCTCTCCTGTGACTTATCCTTGCGCTAACGCAGTAAGTTGACACCTGTCTCTACTGTACTCTAGCAGTAAGCTTGGCTGTGTAAATGATGTGAGGAGTAATACATGAAAATTACCTTTCTGGGTGGTACAGAAACGGTAACCGGCTCGAAATACCTGGTCGAAACGGCCAGCACTAAAGTTCTGGTCGATTGCGGCTTGTATCAAGGTTACAAATGGTTACGTGAACGCAACTGGCAAACCCTGCCGGTGGATATTGATCAACTCGACGCAATTTTGCTGACCCACGCCCACCTCGATCACTCGGGTTATATTCCTGTTTTATATAACAGAGGGTTTCGGGGGCCGGTATTTACCCACTATGCGACCCGCGATTTGTGCGAAATTTTATTACCCGATAGCGGTCATATTCAGGAAGAAGATGCACGCTATTATGGCAAGCACAAAATAAGTAAACACGAGCACCCACTGCCCCTTTATGATCGCCTAACGGCAGAACGCTGTATGGGTTTATTTTCGCCCCTGGCTTTTGGAGAGATTTGCGAAGTTGGCGATATTACATTTCACCTGCAAAGTGCGGGGCATATTCTCGGAGCCGCGAGTATTATTCTGGAAGCTGAGGGCAAACGTGTCGGCTTTTCTGGCGATGTCGGCCGTCCTGACGACATTTTTATGCATCCACCTCAGCCTCTGCCAGCGCTCGATTTATTATTGCTCGAATCAACCTATGGCAATCGTCGCCACGACAAGCAAGACGTTTTTCAGCAGCTTGCTGATGTGGTGACAGAAACGGCTAAAAATGGCGGTGCGTTATTGATTCCCAGTTTTGCTGTCGGCCGCGCCCAGACCTTGCAGTTTATGCTGAGCACTTTGATGAGGGATGGACGTATTCCCAGCATGCCGATTTATCTCGACAGTCCGATGGCGATCAATGTGTCGAATATTTACTACCGCTATACCGAGTTACACCGCCTTAATCGGCACCAGTGTGACCTTATGTGTAACACCATTAACTTCATCAACCACGTTGAAGAGTCCAAAGCTCTGGCGGATATTAATTTCCCCCATATTATTATCGCGGGTAGTGGCATGGCTACCGGTGGACGGATTTTGCATCACCTGAAAACACACATTGAAGATCATCGCGCCACCGTACTTTTTACCGGCTATCAGGCAGGTGGAACCCGGGGAGCAAAAATGTTGCAAGGTGTTGAAACTGTGAAAATACACGGTCAGTGGCTGCGAAATCGCGCTCGAGTGGAAGTCTTACATGGCTTGTCCGGGCACGGTGATTACAGGGATATTGGCCGCTGGCTGGCTCAGTCGGCGCTTGGCCCGAGAACGGCTATTCAGCTAGTACATGGGGATCCCGATGCCCTTGAAGGTATGCGGGATCATTTGCGGCAAACAACGAAATTTGATGTCTCTATTGCGGGCTATAGAAAAATACTGACACTTTAAACGAGGATGTTTTTTTCTCAGTTAGTGGATCTTGTTTATTGAATAGGTATCGGGACCGTGTTTAAAAGGCTGAAATAACATGCGGTGCAGAGCGAGATCGCGTTCAGTGCGAAAGGAGCTAATGCCGATGCACATCTCCTGATGACCAGCTTGCGGCTGGGCGCAGTAGGTACCAAGCCAGCGATCCCAAATGGCGAGATTAAACCCGAAATTACTATTGGTCTCGCAGGGAATGACGGAGTGGTGAACACGGTGCATATCGGGGGTAACAATAAGGCGGCGCAGCCAATTATCAAGGCGCAGGGGCAAGCGCGCATTGGCGTGATTAAACATCGCTAGTGTATTAAGTAGTACTTCGAAAAGTAACACGGCAACTGCGGGTGGACCGAGTGCAGTAATCACAGTGAGTTTGAGTAGCATTGAGAGAATAATTTCAATGGGGTGAAAGCGAGCACCAGTAGTGACATCAAAACCTAAATCAGCATGGTGCATGCGGTGTAAACGCCATAGCACCGGTACGGCATGAAACATAACGTGCTGTAAATAAATAGCCAGGTCGAGACAAATAACGGCGAATAAAACGCCAGCCCACAGGGGTAATTCAAATTGTTGCAATAAACCCCAGCCGGCGTTCTCGCCGATTAGCGCGAGTGCCACGGCCGTGGTCGGCATAACAAAGCGCAACAGCAGTGTATTAAAGATGACAATGCCGAGATTACCGGGCCAGCGTAAACGCCGTGTCACTTGCCCTGTGCGTCGTGGTGCCAATATCTCCCAGGTGGCCATAAAGGCAAAAATAGCAGTGAAAAACCCCAGTCGAATTGCTACCTCATTGCTTAGCAAAAGTTCGTTCACTGTATTAAGCCTCTAGCGTTAAGTGCCATATTTAAGCCTAATATTTCAACCGCTACATTGCCAGATATTTATGGATACACTTTTCTGTATTAGTGGTCGTGGGCCACACCGGCACCTGCTGGGATTCGAATATCATCAATCATGTCTTGTACATGGGCTGGCGGTGCAGGGGTGAGGCGACTAACAATAACAGCCGCGCAGACATTTAAAGCTGCGCCAATGGTGCCAATGCCGGTTGGCGAAATCCCCAAAAACCAGTGCTCAGGATTATTGATTTCGGGTGCGATAAAATTAAAGTAAATAATATAGGCTAGGGTGCTGCTTAAACCTATCAGCATACCGACCACAGCCCCCGATCGATTGATACGCTTGGAAAATATGCCCATCACAATGGGGGGGAAAAGTGAAGCGGCTGCCATACCAAAGGCGAAGGCCACAACCTGTGCGACAAAGGCCGGTGGGTTAATGCCAAACCAGCCGGCAATAAGAATGGCGACAACGGCGGCGAGCCTGGCGAAAAGCAGTTCTTTTTTGTCGCTAATGTTGGGCATAAAAGTACGTTTCATTAAGTCGTGAGCCACAGAGCTGGAGATAACCAGTAATAAACCAGCTGCTGTGGATAAAGCCGCAGCGACCGCGCCGGCGGCCACCAGTGCGATTACCCAGTTTGGCAGTTTGGCAATTTCAGGATTGGCCATTACCATAATGTCCCGGTCGACATACATTTCATTGCCATTGCTAGTTAATTCATTGCTAATTACACGCTCGCCATAAGTACCTCGTGCTTCGGTAAAAATCGGTTTGGTAGGGGTAAAAGCATGACCTGGGCGGTATTGCATAATGCCGTCGCCGTTTTTGTCCTTCCAGGCGATGAGGCCAGTGTTCTCCCATTTTTCAATCCATGCTGGGGCTTCACTATAGGCGACCTCGTTAACGCTTTCGGTAAGATTTAAGCGTGAGAATGCGGCTACCGCGGGTATCGTGGTGTACATAACGCAGATGAAGGCCAATGCATAACCCGCTGATTTGCGTGCATCAGACACTTTGGGCACGGTAAAAAATCGTACAATAACGTGGGGTAGTCCGGCAGTGCCAATCATTAATGCGGCGGCAATGGCCAGAGAGTCAATGGTGCTGCGTGTGCCCACGGTGTAGGTGTTAAAACCTAACTCGGTCGTCACCTGGTCGAGTTTTTGCAACACGCTAAGGCCCGAGCCGTCGTTGAGTTTATCGCCCAGGCCAAGCTGGGGAATGGGGTTGTCGGTCCACATAATCGACATAAAAATGGCCGGTACCATAAAGGCAAAAATCAGTACGCAGTACTGGGCGACCTGGGTGTAAGTAATGCCTTTCATGCCACCGAGTACGGCGTAACAAAAAACAATGGCCATGCCGATCACTACGCCGGTTTCAATTTCCACTTCGAGAAAACGTGAAAACACAATACCAACACCGCGCATTTGTCCCGCAATATAGGTAAAGGAAATAAAGATTAAACAGACAACGGCGACCACGCGGGCGAGCTTGGAGTAGTAGCGATCACCAATAAATTCGGGCACTGTAAAACGGCCAAATTTGCGCAAATAGGGTGCTAATAACAGAGCGAGAAGCACATAGCCCCCGGTCCAGCCGACTAAATAAACTGCGCCATCGCGCCCGGTAAAGGCGAGTATACCGGCCACTGATAAAAACGATGCTGCGCTCATCCAGTCAGCCGCAGTCGCCATGCCGTTAACAACAGGGTGTACACCGCCACCGGCAACATAGAACTCTTTAGTAGAGCCAACCCGTGACCAAATGGCAATGCCGATATAGAGTGCGAAGGAGAGGCCTACGAAGATAAAACTCAATGTTTGTGCATTCACGGCTTGGCTCCTGTGTCAGCCTGGCTTGCCTGGCTTGTAAGGCGACCTTCAACATTATCTTCGTCGTCATCGACACCGTGGTCGCGTTCGATTTTCTTCATCCAAATATGGTAGATAAAAATAATTGCGACAAAGCAAAGCATAGTGCCTTGTTGGGTGAACCAGAAGCCTAGGGGGAAACCACCAATATAGAATTGGTCCAGCCAGTCGCTAAATAAAACCCCACAACCAAAAGAGACGAAAGCCCAACTACTGAGCAGTACTATCAATACTTTAACGTTGGCTCGCCAGTAGGCCTGCACATCAATTTCACTCAAGGTTTCTTCATCGTGGTGGGAATGGGGTGGCAAATTCTCAGCCTCATCGTGGTGATAGGCTTCACCCCTACTATCAGGTTGATGATTACTATCGGTATTTTGGTTCATCGAGTCCTCTCAATAGCGTTATTTTTCTGATGCGCAAGGCTGGCAAGATGCGTAGTTGATGTCAACCGAAAGCAGCGGACTGATAGCAATTAAATAGGCTTTGAGCGGGCGAGAAACTTCGTGAACACAAAAAGCGAGCTTCATCTCGCCATTGCCTGGTTGCTTGTAATAGCCGTGCTAGCGCGACATACTTTATAAATACTAATAATAAATAAGGGGAAATAGTATGCCTAAACACAGCGTTGGACACGTTAATGATATTCCACCGGGGCAGCGTAAAGTGACAAAGGTGGAGGGCAACAAAGTAATTATCTTTCATCTCGATAGTGGTTTTTTTGCGACCGAGGCGAATTGCCCTCATTTGCGTATGCCCCTGGGCAAGGGGGAAATACTCGATGGTGAGGTGCTACAGTGCCCCAT
>JBFHDT010000027.1:0-12329 GCA_041584575.1 Porticoccaceae bacterium | reverse complement strand
TTATCGACGGGTACCGCCTTGGCGCGTACCGCTGCCAAATCACTTCCGGCTTGTGATTCGGTCAAATTCATCGTGCCCGTCCACTCACCGCTAATCAATTGAGGTAGATAGGCGGCCTTTTGCTCGTCGCTAGCAAAACGTTCGATGGCCGTAATTACGCCTTTGGTAAGCAGTGGCAACAGAGAAAAACTCAAGTTGGCGCTTTGACACATTTCTTCAACACCAACTCCGACCAAATGCGGCATGCCCTGGCCATCAAATTGCGGATCACCCGTTAGCGCTGGCCACCCTCCCTCAACAAAACCTTGATATATACCATCAAGGCTCGGAGCACTCACCACGGCGCCACTTTCAACCCGACAACCTTCGCTATCGGCACTTTGATTAGTCGGCGCAATAACTTCTGAAAAATAGCGTCCTGCCTCACCATAAATGGCTTCGATCAACTCTGTGGAGCACTCTTCATAACCCGGCAAGGCCGCAATATCTGCCATGCCAAGTACATGATTGACAAGAAAATTCATCTCATCGAGAGGGGCGGTATAATCTGTCATGTTTTTTTCCGTCGAATTACTAACATTCAAAGCAACAACTAAGCCGTTGCTGCCTGAGATTTTGGCGCAGAGTCTAGTGACAGGCAGGATAATTTGCCCACCAATTTGTGACCTGCGAGTATTCTATTTTATAGAGGGTAATTGCCCAATACTAGCAAGCTAAACGGGGAACCTAAATAAAGGTAGAGGCGAGCAAAAAAATAGAACTGAAAGTTAAGTGACTTAATTCAAACGAGAGGGTCGATTGGCCTCTAACTGACTGTAGGCCTTGCCAAAATAGTCGGGGCTCATTGGCTTGCCGTAGAGATAGCCCTGGGCAAAGTGACAGCCAACTTCTGCTAACACCTCTTCCTGACGAACGCGCTCCACCCCAACTGCAATCACTGTTTTATCAAGAATATCGCCAATACCCGTGAGCGCCTGAATCAAATCAATATGCTGACGCGTACCATTAACCCGCATCAATAATCGATGATCGAGTTTAAGCGCTTCGACGGGTAGCTCTTTCAGGTAGTTAGAATTTTTGCCCGAAGAACCAAAACCATCAACACAAAAACGTATGCCCATCTGACTCAAGGTGCGGACAAATTGTGTGGCTTTGGTTAAATTGGCCAGGACTAGTGCTTCGCTAATTTCAAACATCAGGCACGAAGCATCAAGTTTATGCTGCCCCAAGGTATCGAGTATTAACTCTGGATAACTCGGGTCTTCAATCTGCGATATTTCAATATTAATAGAGACATAGCCAACATCAAGCCCCTGCAAGTGCCAGCTTCGTAATTGACGACACACTTCATTGAGCGTCCAAGCGCCCAGTTCACCCGTAATTCCAGCTTCTTCAGAAATAAGCATAAAATCGGCAGGTTTGATTAAACCACGAGCGTGGTGGTTCCAGCGCAGTAAACTTTCACAGCCAACAACACGCCGCTGCGTGATATCAAATTGGGGCTGGTAAACCAGTGACATTTGCTTGCGCTTTAGGGCAAGGCGCAATTCTGAGGGGTAAAATAAGCGCCCTGATACCCGGCTACTTTCACCATCGTGCAAGCTGTAAAACCCATTTCTGCCCGACGCTTTGGCTTTGTACATTGCCGCATCGGCCTGTTTCATCAAGGTCTCCAGATCCGTGCCGTCATCGGGGTAAACCGCCACGCCGACACTAGCCGTTGCCTCCAATTGCTGATCGTGAAATTCAAACACTTTTTCGAAACAGGAGAGGATTTTTTCCGCTATTGACCGGACTTCAACAAGGTCATTTATATTTTCGGCAACTACTGTAAACTCGTCGCCCGCGAGACGAGCCACCGTATCGCTCTGCCTCACAACCCTGAGCAAACGTCGAGCAATTTCCTGCAACAGTTCATCACCAAAATGATGGCCCAGAGAATCATTAATCAGTTTAAAATTATCCAAATCGATGTAAAAAAGAGCAAGCTGGCGATGACTTCGTTTAGCACGCTGTATCCCCTGGTCAAGTCTATCGAGAAAAAGACGGCGGTTAGGCAGATCCGTTAAATTATCGTGGGTGGCCAAATAGCGTAGCTCTTCATGGCTGCGCTTCATATAGCTCAGATCAGAAAAGAACACCGCATAATGAGTCAGGGCTCCATTATTGTCGCGAATAACACTGAGGGACACATTGGCGGCAAACTGCTCACCCGATTGACGCCGTAGAGCCACTTCCCCCGTCCAGTGACCCTTGTCATGAATGGCTTGTAACACACCTTTAAAAAACACAGTATCGGGATGCACTAACAGACCCCGCGAACTATCAGCATGAGCGGCAAGTTTTAAAAGGTCTTGGCGGGAAAACCCAGTAATCCGTGTAAAGGAGTGATTAATGCTCAGCGGCTGGCGATTGCGGTTAAAAATAATGACTGCCTCACCAGAAGTGGCGATCAATTGTTCACAGAAAGCCAGGCGGTTATATAAGCGCTGATCTTCAGTAACATCAAGGGAGAGACACTGAAAACCCACTACCCGCCCCTCTTCATTTGTCAATGCAGAGATACTATGTTGGTACAACTGGGTTCCGAAGTCACTGTGGGCAACAAACTCTTCGCCACCGTGAGCACGAAGTAACAGAGCATAAAAGCTCGGATAATCATTTTTTAGAACGCTGATATCGCGGCCGAGTAAATCTGCAGGATCTATCTCGCAATTAATCCCTTCCCAACCAATAATCTGCGCAAGCAAGCCCTTTTCATTCACTTGCCAAATCACCACCTTGCAGGTATCGGCAATTTCACCCAGCAAATTTTCATTCTCGCAGGGTGCAACACTTGTCATCACCCGACCGGGGCTCTTTCTCAGCAAAAGAATGCTGAACACGCAAGACAGCGCTAACGAGAGATAGAGTGGAACATTGAGGCTGAAGGGAAAGCCCGCAAAAAAATGCAGGCCCATGGCCACTGCCAGAAAGACCAAGCCGGAGAGAAAGGGGGCCAGTCTCAACTAACCAGCCCTTCTTGCGATAGAGGAAATAGGCAGCTCAGCGTGCGACAAGAGTACTTGCTGTTCAACATGTAAATACTGGCTGACAAAAAACATGATTTCTCCACACCTATGACGGACCGAAATCCACAATGGAGCGAGTATATGGAGAGTTTTCATCTGCCAATAGAGCCGGACGGCTCCCAGGGGCTGAAAGGTTAAATAGCTTCTCAAGCGGCTACTTCTCTCGTTAATGCTCTAAGTTCACGTCCTCCTTACGCAAACCAAAAACCGATGTTGCGACCAGATCCTCCGATCGTCGCTTACTTTATTCGAGCTTTAACGTGCTAGATACTGGCTGTCTACAACAACCACACATAACCGCTATAGACTACGCGCAACCACTTCCAACATGATTTCACTAGTGCCGGCATATATTCTTGAAACGCGACTATCGGCATACATGCGACAGATCAAATATTCATCCATATAACCATATCCGCCGTGTAATTGCAGACACTCATCAACAATTTTTTGTTGCAGCTCAGAAATCCACCACTTAGACATTGAAGCGGTGGCATTGTCTAGTTCGCCACTGACGACCTTTTCGATGCAGCTGTCGATAAAAACCCGGGCAGCACGGGTGAGCGATGCCACCTCCGCCAGCTTGAAGCGTGTGTTTTGCATATCCATTAACGGCTTGCCAAACACCTGACGTTCTTTCACATAGGCTAATGTTTCAGCGATGGCACCTTCCATTAAAGCGACACCCTGAATGCCAACGGTGCTGCGCTCGTAAGGTAAGTCACTCATCAACTGGTAAAAACCCTTGCCCTCTTCACCGCCGAGTAACTGACTTTGGTGCACGCGTACATCTTCGAAGAACAACTCGACCGTATCCTGCGCTTTTTGACCCATTTTTTTCAGTTTTTTACCGACACGATAGCCCGGCAAGTCAGCTGTCTCCAATAGCAGCAGCGATACGCCTTTACCGCCGGCACTGCTATCAGTCTTAACAATCAGCACTAGCAACTCACAGAGGTAGCCATTGGTGATAAAAATCTTCGAGCCGTTGATAATGTAGTGTTCGCCGTCTTTCACGGCTTTTGTGGTAATTGCCTGCAGATCTGAGCCTGTGCCGGGCTCTGTCATAGCAATAGCGCCAATCATCTCACCGCTGGCCATTTTCGGCAGGTAATTGCGCTTTTGCTCTTCAGTACCATGATTGAGAATGTAATGGGCGCTAATGCTGTGCACCCCCTGTCCCATGCCGGTGAGCCCTCGACGCCATTGCTCCTCAAAAAAAACGGCTTCATAGCGAAAGTCAGCACCACCTCCCCCGTACTCAGCAGGAATATCACTACAGAGAAAGCCCTGGGCACCTGCCTTTCGCCACACGTCTTTATCGATATGGCCCTGCTCACGCCACCGCTCATCGTGGGGCTGCATTTCATTTTCAACAAAGCGGCTAACAGAATTGCGGTAAATATCGAGGTTTTCATCCATCCACGAGGGGCGGTAATCATTCACTGGTGAACTCTCCTGTTCAGACTCTGTCACTGTCTCCACAGAGTCGTTTTTATAAATTATATGAGTTATAGGGGGTCGAGCAGGATTTAAGACTGGGCAGATTTCTTTGGCGCACTAATTCTCACCTGCGCTTCACCGGTCAATTTTGACTCGCCATGTTGATCAACGGCCCTAAGCTTAAGCTTGAGAGTGTAAACACCGTCATTATCGGTTTTTTCGACCACCTCGCCGCGACAGGTAATCGTATCACCCACGTAGACAATAGCTCCGAACTTAACACCAAAAGTAAGAATGGCCGTCTGTGGCACCCAGGCCGTCAAGAGCTGGCCCATGTAAGCCATATCTAGCATGCCGTGGACGAAAACATCATCGGCACCGGAGGCTCGAGCAAAGTCACTGTCGACATGCACAGGGTTGTGATCATTCGAGGCACCACAAAAATAGGCCAGTGTGGTACGCGTGATGGGGGGTTTCGTTAAACTCGGCAGTTGGTCGCCAATCGCTATTTGATCAAAAAAAAGCTCTTTCATAGATTCTAACTATTCTTCCTTGTCTGGCTACTCGCGAAAAGTATCATGCTCGTTCAACCACCGTTTGGCGAAAACGAGTGGTGAGCTGCCCCAGCTGATTAGTGGCAACGGTTTCCTCGACCATGAATTTAAAAGCACCGCCACGCCTCTCAAACACATCGGTAATGGTCGCCACCAGTGTGATTTGGTCACGCCCACAAATCGGTTCAAAATATTCAAAGCTTTGAGCCGTATGGAGGATTTTAGTAGCATCAAGGCCCACCGCTTTAGCGCGGGCAAAGGGGTCGGGCACAGCACAACCCAAAGTGACTCCATAAGTAGGTGGTGCCAGAATAGAGCGATAGCCCTGTGCAACAGCCGCTGCCTCATCGAAATAGATCGGGTTTTCTTCACCGACAGCCTTGGCAAAAAACTTTAATTGCCATCTATCTACATCTACTACCAGCGGCGGAAAACTCTTGCCGATCAAAGTCTTATCTAACATGGCGTTACCGTAATATTTTCCAGCACGCAATGTATCGATATCGCTGGGCCAATACAAGCGCCAGCCCCTGGCAAATTGCTCGGCGAACGGGTGCGACAATGTGTCACATCGGGTCAAAGCGGTGAAAAAGTTATCATAAAACCACTATTTTTTGCGGATTTAACAATGAATAAAGCTTTTCCTTTATCGCTCATCGCCCTTGCTGTTTCCTTGAATACACAAACCGTTAGCGCCGAAACTACGAGTCAAACGTCTAGCTCTGTACCCGCAACGCCAGCACCCACCAGTGCAGTAATTGAAGAAATTATTGTCGAAGGTGAAGCCTTAAGGGCTGTTGAAACTCTGAGTATTAAACCAGACCTTGTCAGCAAGCCCGACAGCGCCGCTATATTACAGGCACTGCCCGGTGCCAATATCAATAGTAACGGCCCAGTGACCGGCATAGCCCAGTATCGGGGTCTTTTCGGTGACCGGGTGGCTGTGACTATGGAAAATGAAGCCGTACTCGGTGGTGGCCCCAATGCTATGGACACGCCCCTATCCTACGCGCCCCCGCTATTACTCCAATCCATAGAGCTCACCCCCGGTATCGCCTCCGTTTCCGATAGCCAGGAATCTATTGGTGGCCTGATCGAAGCTAAACTAGACCGTGGCAATTTTGCTGACACCCGCGAAGCCACCCTTTCTGGCAACGTTGCGACCCGCTACGGTTCTGTGGATGACGGTAGTAACAGCGCCGCAAAAGTCGTCGCTGCCAATGATCAGCACAAGCTGGCCATCCTCGCATCCTTTGACGAAGGTAACGACGCAGAAACAGGGGACGGTAAAACACTACGCGACACCAGCTACCGGCGTGAGCGCTACGACCTGAGTTACGGCTGGCAAAATGATGCCAGTGAAGCGGAAGTCTCCCTCGGCAAACTGGAGACTAGCGATACTGGCACACCGGCTCTGCCCATGGATATTATCGATATCGATACCGACATGGCCAATTTTAACGGCATGACCCAAATCAATGGGGCAACCATTCGCACACGTATGGGATATCGCCACGTCTACCATTTGATGGACAATTTCTCCCTCCGGTCCAACAGTAATAACATGGGCTACCGTGCAACTGAAGCAACCGGGCAACAGCTTACCTGGGGCGCCAGTGTTGAATTTCCTATTGGCGACGACACCTTGACCGTAGGTATAGACAGTGCCGATACCATCCACGACGCTGTCATCCGCAATCCCAATATGGCTATGTTTCGCATACAAAACTTTGCCGATGCAGAGCGAGACATTTATGGCTTTTTCACTGAATGGAAAGGCGCGCGCGGCGACTGGGCACTGGAAGCTGGCGTGCGCTACAACCATGTTGAAATGAACAGCGACGAGGTCTTCGCTAATGGCATGATGGGGATGATGGGAACGCAGGCCAACCAGCTGGCCTATGACTTCAACAATGCCAATCGTGATCAAAACTTTGACAATATCGACATTGTGTTGAAAGCCACTCGCTCCCTCAATACCAGTACTGATTTCAATATTGGCCTCGGCAGAAAGAACCGCGCCCCCTCCTATCAAGAGCTCTACCTGTGGTTGCCCATGCAATCCACTGGCGGCCTTGCTGACGGACGCACCTATATTGGCAACCTCGATCTCGATAGCGAAACCAATAATGAAATCACCCTAGGTCTGGATTGGAGCGAAGGCGACTTCTACGCCAACGGGCAGATCTTTTTTCGCAAGGTTGATGACTTTATTCAGGGCACACCCTCTACAAACATGACCGCCAATATGTTATCGACCATGATGAGCGGTCAAAACCCCCTACAATTTAATAATATCGATGCCGAGCTCTACGGTCTGGATGGTCGCTACGGCATGGTACTAAATGACAGCTGGCGGCTCGATGGTGTGCTCAGCTATGTTCGAGGCAAGGACAAAGACGGCAACGACAATCTCTATCGTGTTGCCCCCTTAAATAATCGGCTGACACTAACCTGGGAGCAAGATAAATTGAGCGCCAGTCTCGAGTCAGTACTCTACGCCAGCCAGTCAAAAACTGCGTCTTATAACAACGAGGAAAAAAGTGCGGGCTACGGTTTGCTCAACCTCTACAGCCAATACCAGGTCTCCTCTGATTTGCGCATTAACGCCGGCATCGAAAACATGCTTGACAAAGATTACGTCGACCACTTAACGGGTTACAACCGCAATGCCGATAGCGATATTCCCGTCGGAGATCGTCTGCCAGGGCGAGGACGTAACTTATTTGTCAGCGCTGCCATTTCTTTCTAGGCCAACGACCAAACCGGCTAAAAACTACCACCCATTCACTACCCAGTGGAGCCATAATACCCCCCTTGTAAAGTCAGTCTTGCAGCATTAGGGCTGACTTTACTTTTTTTAAACAACGTCAACACTGCGCTTGGGCACGGCAATTTGTTAGCATGAGTTCATCAATGAGCACCCCTAGATGTTGTCTATGAGCACAGACCTTTGAGCAAGTCCCCTACCAATATTTCCGCCGCCCGACAAAACCTCCGCCGCCTGGCCAATATTCGCTATATCGCCCTTGGCGGCCAAATTCTGGCGCTCTATTACTTCACCCAGATCTACCCCCTGGGCTTACCCATGGGGGTTATCAGTACACTGGTTATCGCTTTTGCCTTCACTAATATACTCACCCAATGGCGCAGTTACTGGCCAAAAACTATTTCCGAAAAGGAATTTGGCGTTCACCTACTGGTCGATATTGGCGCCCTCACCGTCCTGCTCTATTTTAGCGGTGGCGCCACCAACCCGTTTATTTCTTATTATCTAGTACCTATCAGCATCGCCGCCATCAGCTTGCCTATGGCAATGACCTGGGCCATCACCGGGCTCTCGATAATCGCCTATAGCGTACTTCTCGTCTACTATCAGCCTTTTACACAACTTACATCCCATCACGGCAATACTAGCTTTAATCTACACATTATTGGTATGTGGATTAACTTCGCTCTCAGCGCCGGACTTATCACCTACTTTGTGGTGAGAATGGCCGCCGCCCTGCGCATGCAAGAAGCCGAACTAAGTGCGCAAAAAGAAGAGCAAATGCAAGATGAACAGCTACTCGCTATCGCCACCGTTGCCGCCGGTGCGGCCCACGAACTGGGTACCCCGCTGAACACCATGAAATTACTCATCGATAACCTGGCCGAAGAGGTGACTGAGCCCGAGCAACAGCAAGACGTCGCCATCCTCAACCAACAAATAGCCCGCTGTCGCAAAACCCTGCAAAGCCTGGTGAATGCCGCCAGCATTATCGAAGAGGGTTCCAGCCCCACACCGGTTAGCGGCTATGTCGACGGCCTGCTCGACAACTGGCTATTGATCCGACCGGACGTCAACCCCGAGATCAATATCGTCAGTGACTGTCCTGCTACCAAGGCCTGCTTTCATCCTGTGATTCAACAATCCCTGCTCAACCTGCTGAATAACGCCGCCGATGCCAGCCCCGAGCAACTTGAAATCACTATCCACTGGGATAGCACCAGCCTTTACATCGACATTCGCGATTATGGCCCCGGCCTTAGCCCTGAGCAGCTCGAAAAAATGGGCAAGCCCATTCCCAGTGACAAACCCGGCGGACTTGGTCTCGGTCTCTTTCTCACTCACAGTAGCCTCAACCGCCACGGGGGCAGAGTACGCCTGTTAAATGCCGATGGCGGTGGCCTACTCACCTCCGTTGTCCTGCCGTTAGTAAGCGGTGTTTAGCTAAGGAGTTTCTAAAAAATCATGAACGATAATTCCACAGCCAGTGCAGAAAGTTATTTGATTGTTGATGATGACGAAATATTTGCAGACACTCTGGCGCGTAGCCTGCAACGCCATGGGCCAAACTGCTATGTCGCCAACGACGAAGTGTGCGCTGTAGAACTCTGTAAACGACACCGACCCTCTCGTGCCATTGTCGATTTAAAGCTGGTCAATTTCTCCGGGCTGCATTTAATCGAGCAACTCAAAGCGATTGATAAAAATATTAAAATTGTTGTTTTAACGGGTTATTCCAGTATTCCCACCGCTGTTGAAGCGATAAAACTTGGCGCAAATAACTACCTCTGTAAACCCGCCGGACTGAGTGATATTTTATCCGCCTTTGAGGCCAATGAAGGCAATGCCGATTCCCCCCTTGCCGAACAGCCGCCCTCCGTCAACCGTCTGGAGTGGGAACATATTCAGCGTGTACTGCAAGAAAACGAGGGCAATATCTCCGCCACCGCCCGAGCCCTGGGCATGCACCGGCGCACCTTACAAAGAAAATTACAGAAGCGACCCATGCAGCATTGAATCAAAACACACTATGCATAACCCAGCCGACAATGTTAGTGTCCAATAGAAGCGCCTCTATACAACGAAAATCAACGAGCAGTAATCACAATAATCTGAACAAATTGTGCCCAAAAAAATTGCCTCTTTCTCTAGATAACGGATGAAACAGCACGACAAAAATATCAAAAACTATTAAAAACTATTAAAAACTATTAAAAACAACACATAATAATAAGGAAACAACCATGTCAAAACGCATGCTAGACGGCTTTAAAGTCGTTGATTTTACCCACGTCGTTGCCGGCCCCCATGCCACCAAAATCATGGCCGAGCATGGCGCTGAAGTAATTAAAATCGAGCCCCTTAAAGGCGAGCTCGCACGTACTTTACCTCTGCAACGTGATGGGCACAGTGCGTATTTTATTCAGCACAATCTCGGCAAAAAAAATATGGCGCTGAATATCGCCACCAAGGAAGGTCAGGCAATCTGCTACGAGCTGATAAAAGACGCCGATGTGGTGATAGAAAATTTTTCACCCGGCATTATGAAGCAACACAACATGGACTGGGACACCCTGAAAGCCATCAACCCTGGCCTGGTTATGTGCTCCATCTCCTGCTTTGGTCAAGACGGCCCCCTCTCCAACCTACCCGGTTTCGACTGGATCGGCCAATCTTATGCCGGCATTATCGATCTGCTGGGCAAAAAAAATGAAACCCCAGTCTTCGGCGACTTTGCCTTTGGCGATATCGCCACCGGGGCCCATGCCTATGGCGCCATTGTCACCGCATTAATGCACCGTTTACGTGGTGGCAAAGGCCAATACATTGATATTTCATTGATTGAGGTTTTATTCAGTTTCCACGAATTAAGCGTACAGCTATATGACACCACAGACGGTCAAATGCTCGCCACCCGTGCCGGTCCCGATCACCACTTGCTAGCGCCTGCTGGTATTTTTAAATGCAAAGACCGCTACCTGTTTATCGTTGGTCTGAACCAATGGGCCGGCTTGTGCAAAACCATAGGCCGCGACGACTGGATTAATGACCCGCGTTTTAAAAACCCCGGTGATACCGGCAAATACCGCGAAGAAATTAATGGCGCCATTCAAGACTGGCTCGATGCACAGACGAGCCCCGAAGACGCCATCGCAGCGCTCGAAGCCAACAAAGTGGCCTGCGCTCCCATCCTCAATATCCCAGAATTTATGGAACATCCCCATGTCAAAGCACGCGGTTGTGTGAGAACCATCAAGGATGATGTGTTTGGCGAAATCCACATCCCCCGCACTCCCCTGCGGTTTTCAGAGTTTCCCGAGCCACCCGATCTAAGAGCCGGCTTACTGGGGCAAGACAACCGCGACATTCTTCGTGAGCAGCTAGGTTATAGTGAGCAAAAAATTAACGACCTTGAAGCGGCAGGTGTTATTGCATCTAATACTATTTAAGTTACCTCTTATCCCAGTACATTTGAAATGTATTGGGATAAGTTTTAAAGCCTTACTCCGTTGAGAAAGTTATTCCTGATCTTTCGCTTGTCCTGCCTTCTCCAAACCCGCCCAGTCAAACAATGCCGGCTCTTTATTCAGAAAGCGGCTTATCGCATCACGATGATAGTCGGTATCAAAGCACACCGCCTGACCGTAAGCCTCTAACTCGGAAATAGTCCGGTGGTCACTGTGAAAGGATTGGTTAAGGATATTCTTGGTAATGCCGATAGAGGTCGTGGAGGCATGGCGAAAACGGCTGGCAAATTCGAAAGCGTTGTCGAACAGATTTTCTTCATCGACAATATCAGTCACGAGACCCAGGGCCTGCATTTCATCGGGCTTGAGGATTTTCCCGGTGTAGAGTAATTCCCGCGCTTTTTGCAAGCCGACCAAACGAGGCAACAAAAACAGACAACCCATATCGGGAATTAAGCCGGTACGCACAAATATCCCAGAACAACGGGCGCGGGGCGTACAAAAAATGAAATCGCAGGCCAACATAATACTGAAACCTGCACCCATAGCGGCGCCGTCTACAGCGCCAATAACCGGCACTTCAAGATTGACAAATTCGTCGAGCCAAATATGAGAGCGGCGCACTCGCTCGCGACGTGCCGTTGGCTCCGGTGCCATTTCCTGAAAAGATTTAATATCACCACCGGCACAAAAATTACCGCCCTTGCCGGTCACCACGAGGGCTTTAATATTCATTTCTTCACGAATTTCCAACATAACATCGGTAATGCCGAGGCGAATCTCCGTCGTTAATGCATTGCGTGCCTCTGGCCGATTTAAGGTCAGAATGCCAATTTCATCTTTTATCTCATAGGTTATAGCGCTGCTTGAGCCACTTAGGTTTGTCATAATCTCACGTATTTACTTATGCTTGCGGCGAATTTGCTTGATCATGCCACCACCAAAAAACTTTAGCATTCCCGACATTGCGCTCATATCCCAATCCACATCGAGTCCCTTGCCCATGCGCTCAATTTGCACACAG
>JBFHDT010000026.1:0-12506 GCA_041584575.1 Porticoccaceae bacterium | reverse complement strand
ATGCTTTTGTCGTCCAACTTACTGCAGCATTTTTTTGACTTTATGTAAGCCGGCAAATAATGTATCGACTTCTGCTATTGTGTTGTAGAGAGAGAACGATGCTCTTGCGGTTCCAGTAATACCATACCGTGCCATAAGTGGTTCTGCGCAATGGTGGCCAGCACGAACGGCTATGCCCTGCCGGTCTAACATAAAACCTATGTCGGATGAATGGCCGCCCTCGATAATAAAACTTAAGATTCCAATTTTATGGGTGGCGGAGCCAATAATACGTAAACCCTCAAAGTGCTGTGCCTGTTCGGTGGCTCGCGCCAGCAAGGCTGATTCATGGCTTTGCATAGCGGCCATATCGAGGCTGGAAAACCAGTTCACAGCGGCAGCCATGCCAATGGCACCGGCTATATGGGGCGTACCCGCTTCAAACCTGTAGGGCAAGGTATTCCATTGGGCGTTTTGATAAGTAACCGTTGAAATCATTTCACCGCCGGTCTTCCATACTGGCCAGTCGGCTAGTAGCTCCTGGCGTCCCCACAACACACCGATACCGGTGGGCCCAAATAACTTGTGGCCTGAGAAAGCATAAAAATCACAGCCGAGGCTTTGCACGTCTATCGGTCCATGGGCTATACCTTGTGCGCCATCCACAAGTACCCATGCACCAACCGCCTTGGCTTGCTGGCAAAGCCTTTTCACGGGGTTCACGGTGCCCAAGGCATTCGACACATGCGGGAAGGCTACCATGCGGGTTTTTTCACCCAGCAGTTTGGCAAATTCATCTTCTAGTAAGGCGCCGCTGTCATCAATGGGCGCAATCTTCAATATTGCCCCGGCTCGCTGGCAGGCTTGCTGCCAGGGTACTAAATTGGCGTGGTGCTCCATCTCAGTGACGACAACCTCCTCACCAGGTTTTAGCAGTTGCGCCAAACCATTAGCGACCAGGTTAATGGCTTCCGTAGTGCCACTTGTCCAGATAACTTCTTCCCGAACCGACGCGTTAATAAACTCGACAATAGTATCTCGCGCTGCTTCAAAGTGCCAAGTGGCCTCATCGGCCAATCGGTGTGCTCCACGATGCACATTTGAGTTGTAACACGAATAATAATTTGTCAGGGAATCTATCACGCATTGCGGCTTCTGCGTGGTCGCGGCATTGTCCAGGTAGACGAGTGGGACGCCATCAATGTCTCGTTGTAAGATAGGAAATTGGGCGCGAATAGCATCGATATCAAAACTCATTAAACAGTCTCCTGTCCGCTGCGCTTGATCGCGTTCATTTGTGTAAAACGTCCACTGAGCTGTTGGCGTAACCAGTCGGCCAGTACGGCATTGGGAATTTTATCAATCAGCTCATTTATAAAACCAAAATTCAACATTAAATGTGCCTGTTCCAGACTAATACCACGGGAACGCAAATAATAAAGTGCTGACTTATCAATTTCGGCAATGGTAGCGCCATGTGTGCAGCTTACATCGTCGGCATAAATCTCCAGTTCCGGCTTGACATCCACTTCCGCCTCACGTGAAAGTAGTAAGTTGCGGTTATTCAGCTCAGCCAAGGTTTTTTGCGCATAGCGATGGATGTGGATACGGCCGTTGAATACCGCGCGCGCTTTATCAGCAACGATGCCACGCACCTTTTCATCGGTCGTGCCATTGGGAACCGTATGCTCAATATTACTATGTAAATCAAAATGCTCCTGTCTATCCAGCAGATATAGAGCATTCAGTTTGGCAACCGTTCCTTCTCCCTTGTGACAGATGTCCATATCAACACGCGCTAAGTCGCTGCCATAGCCCACTATAGTGCTGCTCAGAATCGCCTGTTTATCCAAGTTAAAATGGCTACCTCCAATATTTATTGCCGCACCGCTTTGTAAAGCCAGCCGGTAGTGTTCTAGTGCGGCTGTTTCCGCCAGACTATATTCAGCAAAACTGGTATTAAAACTTTCGTTGTCGCCGATCAAGTGCTCGATGACAGTTGCCCTGGCCCCTGCCCCTACACGCACCAGCGTACGGCAATGCGCTTCATTGCCTGCCGTCATGGTTTGAACAATGTGTATGGGATGCTCGATATAAATATGGGGGGCAACATCAATGACAACACCGTCAGTCGCTAATGCGTCGTTGATCAAACCAAACAGGTGATGTCGGGGCTTTGTATTAGCAAACAGATCGAAGACCCAGCTTTGATGTTCCTCTGGTACCCGCGTCAGTGGCACGATAGACAGACCTTCAGGCAGGTCTGCCGGGATACTTTGCAGCACACCATCGATAAAAACGATGTCGATACTGTTGAGACTTGGAATGATATTTGTATCGATTACTGGCGCTGTGGTGGCTGTGGTGCCATCGCTGAAATCAATCTGTTCCAGTTTTTTAAGTGATGTATATTTCCATACCTCAGTTTTGCGCGTCGGCCAGTCTGTATCTCGTAGCAAGGCGAGGGAGGCGGCCCGCTTTTCATGCAACCAATCGTCAATCGCCTCAGCACGCGTGAGCACATTACCGAACCAGGTATTCACACGCTTTTCTCCTCGCCTGGCTGCTTGACTAGCCAGGCGTAGCCTTGTTTTTCGAGTTCAGCAGCCAGCGAGGCGTCACCACTTTTAATAATTTTTCCATCTGACAGCACGTGAACGTAATCCGGCTTGAGATAGTCGAGGAGACGCTGGTAGTGCGTTACCACGATAAAGCTGCGACTGGAATCACGCTGACTATTTACACAATTAGCCACTAACTGCAGAGCATCAATATCCAGGCCTGAATCGGTTTCATCCAGGATGCATAATTTGGGCTGCAGCATTAACATTTGCAGGATATCGTTGCGCTTTTTTTCGCCACCCGAAAAGCCTTCATTAACACCACGTTTAAGAAATTCAGTGGGTAAGCGTACCGCTTTACAGGCTTCTCGCGCAGCTTGTAAAAATTCCTTGGAACTCATCATTGGCTCACCCCGAGCCTCGCGCTGAGCATCAACCGCTGCTTTGAGAAACTCCAAATTACTGACACCGGGAATTTCCAGTGGGTATTGAAATGCCAGGAAAAGGCCTGCAAGAGCCCTCTCTTCAATCTTCATCGCCAACAAATCAACACCATTAAAAAGGACACTCCCTTCCTCTACGATATAGCCGTCACGACCTGATAATACGTAGCCCAGAGTACTTTTACCCGAACCATTTGGTCCCATAATAGCGTGGACTTCACCGGGATTCACATCAAGGTTGAGCCCTTTAAGTATAGTTTTACCCTCAATAGAGACGCTTAGATTTTTAATCGATAACATCATCAAACTTCCTCATCCGACTGAACCTTCAAGACTAATTTCCAGTAGTTTTCCAGCTTCTACCGCAAACTCCATAGGCAATTGCTTAAACACTTCTTTGCAAAAGCCGTTCACGATCATCGATACAGCCTTTTCAGAATTAATACCGCGCTGCTGGCAAAAGAACAGCTGATCGTCAGAAACTTTTGAAGTTGTCGCTTCATGTTCCACAATGGCAGTGGGATTGCGGCTTTCAATATAAGGAGAGGTATGTGCTCCGCACTGATCGCCTATTAACAAGGAATCACATTGGCTATAGTTACGCGCCCCTTCCGCACCGGGAGTCATCTTCACCAGGCCACGATAGCTGTTGTTGCTCTGACCTGCTGATATACCTTTAGAAATGATAGTTGAGCGGGTATTTTTTCCCAAATGTATCATTTTCGTGCCGGTATCAGCTTGCTGCCTGCCGCGAGTCAATGCCACTGAGTAAAACTCTCCGACACTGTTATCACCGCGCAGGATGCAGCTGGGGTATTTCCATGTGATTGCCGAGCCGGTCTCGACCTGCGTCCAGGAAACTTTGGTATTTTTGTGGCACATAGCCCGTTTGGTGACGAAGTTATAGATACCGCCCCGGCCGTCTTTGTCGCCGGGATACCAGTTCTGCACGGTAGAGTATTTGATGACCGCATCGTCCAAGGCGATTAGCTCGACCACGGCTGCGTGTAATTGGTTTTTGTCGCGCTGTGGAGCGCTACAACCCTCTAGATAGCTAACATGGCTGCCTTCATCAGCAATAATTAAGGTGCGCTCGAACTGCCCCGTATTTTGTTCGTTAATACGGAAATAGGTCGATAGTTCCATGGGGCAACGTACACCTTTGGGTATGTAGACAAAAGATCCATCGGTAAATACGGCGCTGTTGAGCGCGGCATAATAGTTATCGGTGCGCGGCACCACACTGCCCAGGTACTTCTGCACCAATTCCGGATACTCCTTGATGGCTTCAGAAATGGGGCAAAAAATAACACCGGCATCTTTAAGCTTTTCCCTAAAGGTGGTGACCACCGACACCGAATCAAATACCGCATCAACAGCCACACCAGCCAACATCTGCTGTTCCATCAACGGAATACCTAGCTTCTCGTAGGTCGCTAACAATTCAGGGTCAATTTCATCCAATGACTTTGGTTTATCACCCAAGCTCTTGGGCGAGGAATAATAAGAAATCGACTGAAAGTCAATTCTAGGGTAATCAATATGCGCCCAATGGGGCTCTGGCATTTTTTTCCAGCCCGAGAAAGCCTTAAGCCGCCAGTCAAGCATCCACGCTGGTTCACCTTTTACCTCTGACAGACGGCGGATAACGTCTTCATTTAAACCTGGTTCAAAGGTGGTTGATTCAATATCTGAGACAAACCCTGCCTCATATTTTTGTGCTATCGCTTTTTCGATTTGATCAGTCATTACTTTACCCTCTGTACCCTCTGTACCCTCTGTACCCTCTGTACCCTCTGTACCCTCTGTACCCTGCTATCATCTGGGGCGAGCATCCAAAGATCAATAAATCGCCACCGACCTAGTTCTTCTTGTTTAAAAACTGCTCTTTAACTAGTTGTCGACATGTTTGTGGCTGGCACCGGGGAGACTGCATGGTAAATAGACTCGATAAAATGAGTTAACTCTATGTATGCTTCAACATACTCTCCCCCTTGAGCACTTGAATCCTCAGCAACCAACATTTCACTGTGCTCATCACTGAATCATTTTTCGATGCCATCGTTTACTGCGCTGACTAATCGGTCTGCCAGTTAATCAATTTTCCCTTGTTCAAGAGCAAGCAGGGTCGGTAGCGACAATCGCCAGCTCAACATTACCTTGGCCGGAATATTGGCCTTTAGTTCATAGTAGCCATCACCTTACCAACGATCTCTTGCCAGCTATATCGGAACAGGCGTCATTGTCAGCGGCCAAACAAGAGGTCTTCAGACCTGACAATTTCCAGCATTATCAATGATAGAGCGCCAGCGGTGACCGTTGCGGTTAAGTAATGCGTCGGCCTCCTTCGGGCCGTTTGACCCAGCAGCATACATGGCTAGTGCCCCTTCGGTCTGAGCCGCCCAAGCCTCCTCTATGGGCGTAATGATGCGCCATTGCGCCTCCACACCATCGCGTCGCGTGAACAGGGTGGCGTCGCCACGCATGACGTCTAGCAGCAGTGTCGCGTAAGCCGATGGGGGATTGTCGCCGAAAGCCTCACGGTAACAGAAATCCATGGATACCGGCACTGTGCGGCGTTCCGTGCCTGGTTGTTTGGCGCCAAAGGCAAGGCTGATGCCCTCATCTGGCTGTAGGCGCAAGGTGATGACGTTTGACTTAAGTTCCGCCTCGTGGGGAAATAGACGCATTGGCGGGTGGTGGAAATGCACCGCGATCTCAGTGACCTGACGACCCAGCCTTTTTCCGGTACGCAGATAGAAGGGCACGCCTGCCCAGCGCCAGTTGTCGATATGGAGTTCCAGTGCAGCGTAGCTCTCAGTACGTGAATCCGGCGGCACCCCGGCCTCTTCAAGCCAACCTGGTACCTGTTGACCATCGTTGGTGCCCGCAGCGTATTGAGCGCGCAGAGTATGGGTCGCCACATCTTCAGGTGTCATGGGGCGAATAGAGCGCCAGACCTCGATTTTTTTGTTGCGTACAGTGTCGGCATCGAAGGCCACGGGGGCTTCCATAGCGGTGAGTGCGAGCAATTGCATCAGGTGGTTGACGACCATGTCGCGGAGCGCACCGGCGTGCTCATAGTAGTTGACCCGGTGGCCTGCGCCGATGGGTTCGGCAGCGGTGATTTCCACGTAATCCACATGGTTGCGGTTCCACACGGGTTCGAACAGGGCGTTACCAAAGCGAAAGAACAGGATGTTTTGCACCGTTTCCTTGCCCAGGTAGTGATCAATGCGATAGACCTGCGATTCGGAGAAGGCTTCCGCGACGGTGATGTTGAGGGCCTGTGCCGAAGCCAGGTCGCGGCCAAAGGGCTTTTCTATGACGATGCGCGACCAACCACCGGTTTCATCGTTTAATCTGGCTGCAGCCAGATGCCGAATGATGGCGGGTGCAACAGTCGGTGGGGTGGCCAGGTAATATAAGTAATTGGCAACAGCTTGTGCGTCCAGCTGTTCGGCTAGCTGTTGGTAGGTTGGCGCTACGAGGAAATCTCCCGAGATATATTTGATGTGGGACGCGAAGGCAGACCAGTGTGCTTCGCTAAACTGCTTGATCTCGGCGGAATTGGCCACGGCTGTCTTCAGACTTTCGCGGAAAGCATCATCATTCATGGTTTGGTGGCCAATACCGATTATCTGGAATGGCCCCGCCATGCAGTCGACGCAGGCGAGATGGAACAGCGCTGGCATGAGTTTGTGTCGCGTCAGATCACCGTTGGCGCCGAAAATGACTACCACACAGGGTTCGGTGCTGGGCAGATGCGCGGCGGGCAGGTCAATGTGTGTGGTGAGATCGATTTGCGGGGGCATACTCAGCTCCTAAACGGTTGGTTCCGAAATAGATAGGTGTTCGCGAAGACCCGGGGTGCTACCGTCGTGGCAGGGGCCGAGGTAGAAAAAAACATCTAATGTGTCGAGGGGATGTATGCGACTGGCGGGCATAGGGATGCCTGCGCGCCAATTGGTCAGCGCCTGCTGTTTATTTTCTCCACTGACCAGATAAAGGACATTTGTGGCGTCACTCAAGCGTGCCGGACTTAGGGAAACACGTTGCGACGGTGGTTTTGGTGAATCATATACGGGAATGACTGGCGGCAATGTTTTTGCTTGTTCCCAGGTACCACCGGGAAACAGACTCGCGGTGTGGCCGTCCTCGCCCAGGCCGAGTAACACTAGATCGAATTTGCCTACCTCGATAAGATCTCGTGTATAGTAGTCAGCCGCCTTTTCAGGACCAAGCTCTGCAGGAATGATGTGAACCTGGTGAGAGGGTATAGCCACGTAATCAAGCCATGCATTACACACCATACGACTATTGCGTTCGGGATTCTCGGCAGGCAGGCAACGCTCGTCACCAAAATAGATATACCATGCCGACCAGTCAGTATCCTTACTGCGTAGTGCTCGATAGATGTTGCGGGGCGTATGGCCCCCGGCTAAAACGATGCGGAAGCTACCCTGTGTGGCGATTGATTTGTCCGCAAGTTGCAGAATGAAACGCACAGCGGCCTGTTCGAGACTGATTCGGCTGTCGAATTCGTGGTAGCGGGGTTGCTGTATCGGTTTCATGCGAGCGCTTAGTTATTTGTCAGTTGGCTCGATATGGCCACCGAAGCCCTGACGCATCGCGGACAGGGCCTTCTCGGCGAAGGTATGCTCCTTGCGCGAGCGGAAGCGGGCGAACAGCGCGGCGGTGAGCACTTCTGCTGGGACTTCCTCGTCGATGGCGGCCTGCACGGTCCAGCGTCCCTCACCGGAGTCCTGCACAAAACCGCTGTAATTGGACAGATCGGGATTTCCTGCGAGGGCCTCCGCCGACAAATCCAGGAGCCATGAGGTCACCACGCTGCCGCGCCGCCAGAGCTCGGTGATGTCGGCCAAATCCAGCTCGTAGCGCTCATCCTCAGGCAAGGTTTTGACATCAGCATTTTTAAGGATGTCAAAGCCCTCCGCATAGGCTTGCATGAGTCCGTATTCAATACCGTTATGCACCATTTTGACGAAGTGCCCCGCGCCTGATGGTCCACAATAGAGCCAGCCTTGTTCAGCGCTGCCGCCAGAGGTTCTGCTCGGCGAAGGAGAAATGCCGGAAGCGCCTGGGGCCAGGCTGCGAAATATAGGCTCCAGCCGGTTTGCCGCTTCATGGTTACCACCGATCATCAGGCAATAGCCTCGTTCCAGGCCCCAGACACCGCCGCTGGTGCCGGCGTCCAGGTGGTGAATGCCAGTCTCTGCCAATACCTTTGCCCGCCGCACATCATCCTTAAAGTAGCTATTGCCGCCATCGACGATCAGATCACCCGCTGCGAAATGGACACTCAATTCCATCACTACGTCTTCGGTACTGTCACCGGCCGGAACCATAATCCACGCGGCGCGAGGCGGTGTCAGCTTTGCCGCCAGATCAGCCAGACTGGTAGCGCCAGTGGCACCCTCGGCCACCAACTGCGCCACGTCCTTCGGATTGTGACTGTATACCACCAGATTGTGCCCATCCTGCAATAGACGCCGCGCCATGTTGGCGCCCATGCGTCCGAGTCCCACCATTGCAATCTGCATCGTCGTTCCTCTGTTTGTTCCATGACTATTTGTTCGATGCCTGGTATTCAATGGCCAGGTCAGCCAGCTCGTAAGTGCTTCGATAAACCTCAATACCGGGTCTTTTGGCAGATCCGCAGAGCGGTCGCGACTGCTTTATGAAGACAAGCCCCTGGCACATTCTCTCCCTTGTTGAGCTAATTTACTATGCCGTTGACAAAGAATAAGCTGTGGCTTCATGGTGCCAATAGCACAGCCGAGGAAGGAGCGAATTAAAACTCTGGCAGCTCGCAAGCTGGCATTCCCGGAGTAGGCCGAAGGCGCACAAGGATGCCGAGTTGTACGTGCTGCTAACTGGGGTTATCCGTGATCGGATTGATATGGCGTGTTGGTCCAGAAATTGTTGCGACTATCGATCTTTCGTTGCGAAGAAAGAAGAAGATGATTATTTCGCAGATTAAACTGAGTTGAAAAAACACTGAAGCCATGACCTGAATGCGTAAACAGCTTGATAAGCTGCTTTTGCTAGACACAAGACATTGATTTTCTGAATTGCGGTTGAGGGTCTCCGTTTCCAGTCAGGATTCGGCCTAGACTTGTTTTTTGCTGTGACCGTCCTCTACGCCTCTAGCACACTGGGGCGGGGATTTATGAGGATGGCTTATCGCCCTCTATTGAAAACGGAGAATTAACTTATGGCGGACAAGACTGCCATGAAAACAAGACTCAAGCTTGGTATAGCACTGGCAGTGGCTCAGCGCGTGGCTGGTCACATATAGGTGTTCTTAATGCACTGGCTGAAGAGGGAATACATCCGGATATAGTGTGTGGCACCTCGATAGGTGCTCTAGTCGGTGCATCCTATGTTGCTAACAATATTGACAAACTGGATGCCTGGGCACGATCTTTAACAAAGCTCGATATTGCGCGCTTGTTTGAAGTCAAGCGTTCGTTAAATGGTTTTGTTAACAAGGAGCGCCTACACCTCTCGCTGAATAAGTATGTGGCCGAGGAGGCTGTGTTGATTGAGAGCCTCGATAAGCAATATGCATCGGTATCAACTGAGTTGGCCACAGGTAGAGAAATTTGGCATTCAAAAGGATCAATGACTGAAGCGGTGTGGGCTTCCATTTCTTTGCCGGGATTATTCCCCGCAGTGAATAATAATCAGCGCTGGCTAGTCGATGGTGGTCTGGTGAATCCAGTGCCGGTATCAGTGTGTAAAGCATTAGGGGCAGATATTGTTATTGCCGTAAACTTGAACGGCGATATCGTTAACAAAAAGATGAATAAAATAAAGAGGGTAGAAAAATCGGTGGAAGCGGAAAAACCAGAACCGGGTTTCGGCGATAGAATGAGCGATTTGATGGTGGAATATGCGGGTTCGGTTTGGCCTGTGCGCAACAAGAATAATCAGCCGCCCAGTTTATTTGATGCAATAGCGGGATCCGTTAATATTGTTCAGGATCGGATAACTCGAAGTCGACTGGCAGGTGATCCACCTGATCTGTTACTGGCCCCTAAACTCTCGCATATCGGTCTGCTAGAATTTTACCGAGCTAGCGAGGCTATTGATGAGGGGGAAAGATGCGTGCGGAGGTTACTGCCTGAAATTAAAGACATTTTAGAAATAAATTGAAAATCTGAATTGCGGCAGAGCCTGAAGGTATCCGTTTCAGCTTCGGCCGAGGCTTTGTCGAACCGCTTTGGCCGCTTGTCGGTTGCGCCTACAGCTGGGCTGTCAGAGTTTTTACTCATCGCTTTCGCCTGCTTACCGAAGGACGGCATAAGCATATGGGCACTCTTTCTAAGTTATGCGGCAGTACTCGCTTTTACGGACGTTGCGGAATGCACGTTTCGAGACTTTATGCCAGCCGTCGGGCCTTGCCTTAGGCGTCTATCATCTTTTGAGCGGCATCATGACCCTACCTGGAAGTGCTTTTGGCATCGTTTGGCTATCATTAGGCCAAGGATTGAATATCTCCCTCGATGACTTGAATTGGCTTTGATTTAACCCTGTTCGTGAATATTTGAATCGATCTAAAAATCGGTAAGGGTAGCGTTCTCTTTTCTGACAGATGCAATTTCTAGTGCCAGCGCCTTTGTTGATCCTTGTCAATTTTTGATGTAACTCATCGTTATTTAATCTACATTCTCCCAGCGCCGCTGGGTCGTTTTCTTTTATTGCAGACAAATACACCAGGAGAATGAAATGGCTGAAGAAAAGACCGAACAAAAGACCAAGGATGTAGAGCTTAAGAAAAGTAGTGACCTTGAAAAAGTGAAAGCGACACGTGCATTGAGCCCCTTTGAAGAAATGGATCATATCGCTGCGCATTTTTTTCCGCACCGTTGGATGCGACCTTTTCGCACTGACTGGCCCTCGTTGCCCGAGATGGGTGGTCTATTTGAAGGGAAAATCCCAAAAGTTGATGTCATTGAGCGCGACGACGAAGTGCTTGTTCGGGCGGAAGTACCGGGTGTGGACAAAAAGGATCTGGATGTATCAGTTACCGATAATTCTGTTTCCATTAGTGGCAGTACGAGTCACGAAGAGAAGGAGGAAAAAGGTGACTATTATCGCAGCGAGATTTCTCGCGGCAGCTTTTCACGGGTGGTAGCACTGCCCAGCGATGTCGATAGTGATAAGACGACGTCTAAATTCAAGGACGGTGTGCTGGAATTAACTATCCCCAAGGTTAAAAAGGCCAAAAGAAAGAAAATTGCCATTACTTAATTGTCTGGGCTTCTATCACCTTAAAAATCACTCCGTGAATTGACGATAATTTCGATTCGCGTGTTCACGTAGTGATGGGTGCAGCCCTAAAAAATGGCGAGATGACTTTCTTACATATCCTGATAAATTTCTCTTAAGTGGAGGTAGTGCGATGAATCTGCAAAAGCTCAATCCCTGGAACTGGTTTAAACATGAAGAAAGTGGCAAAGGAGGTGATCACCAGATTCCGGTCACGCGGGCTGAGGCGGGTGTTGTCGCGGCCCCGGCATCTTATCCAATTGCACTGTCACGGCTTCACCGCGAAATGGATCAGCTCTTCGATGATGTGTTTAATGGCTTTGGTATGCCGTCCATACAATCCGGCTTCGCTTCCCCACCCGCCTATCTGCAGAGTGCTGGCGCAACCAATGGCTACTGGCCTCTGATCGACGTATCGGGTGATGAAAAAAGCTATGAGATTGCATTAGACGTGCCAGGCCTGTCTGAAGCGGATTTGTCTCTCGAGCTTAAGGGCGATGCCCTGATCATAAAAGGCGAAAAGGAAGAAAGCAGTGAGCACAAGGACAAACAGTTCTATCGCGTAGAGCGCAGTTACGGATCTTTTCAAAGAACCTTGTCCCTACCGGATGATGCGGATAGCGATGCTATTAAGGCCAGTCTCAATAAGGGCGTACTCAGCCTGACTATTCCACGTCGAGAAGCCGCAGATGAGGATGTTAAGAGCATCTCTATCAACTCCTAACTCAGCAAGCGCCTGGCCGCTCCACAAGGTCAGGCTCCACTTGCAAAGCCATTGATCTGTATCAAAGGTTTTTAAGCACTTCGCTTAGGTACGCTCAGCATGCCAGACTCCTGGCAACGGGGATTCGTTATGACTACATTTGAAGTCTTAAGGCAGCACATGGTCGAGCACCAACTGGCTGCGCGTGGTCTGAGTGATCAACTTGTTCTCGATGCAGTCGCCTCGGTACCACGTGAGGAGTTCATACCTACCGATCTGGTTGAATTTGCTTACCGCGACTCACCTTTACCGATTGCCGCGAGCCAGACAATTTCCCAGCCCTACATTGTGGCGCTGATGACACAACTAGCCGAGCCCAAGGCGCATCATCGGGCCCTGGATATTGGAACCGGCTCCGGATACCAGGCGGCCGTTCTCTCTAAGCTTGTCGAAGCCGTTTACAGCATCGAGATCGTCGAACCGCTGGCAGAACGAGCCCGCGAGCGGCTGACACAACTCCGT
>JBFHDT010000025.1:0-12531 GCA_041584575.1 Porticoccaceae bacterium | reverse complement strand
CCCGCCGCCATCACTCATTACACAGCAATCGAGACGGTGTAGGGGGTCGCTGATCATCGGCGAGTTGACCACATCATCCACAGTCACCACATTGCGCAACATCGCGTGTTCATTGTGTTGGGCGTGGTGGGAGGCAGCGACTTTCACCCAGGCTAACTGCTCACTGGTAGTGCCGTATTCGTGCATGTGGCGCATTGCCGCCATGCCGTACATATTGGCAACCATCGGTCGAAACGGTGCTTCAAAAGCATAGTCAGCCGGAGGGCCGCCACCGGGGCGGGTGCGGTAATTTTCTTTGGCGTCGGCGCGAGGACGACCGGCGAGGGTAATCAATGCAACCTTGCAATGACCCATGGCGATAGCTTGAGCCGCATGATTCACGTGAGCCACATAGGACGAGCCACCCACTTCGGTGCTATCAAACTGGGTAACATTCAAGCCCATATATTCAGCTTGATTTAAGGGACCAAGGCCGGGCACATCACCGGCACAATAGTAGGCGTCAATATCGTCTTTGGTAAGACCTGCGTCGTCCAATGCACCCTTGGCGACCTCGGCATGTAACTGAGGGACCGTTTTACCGGTGGCCTCGCGTAAGGGGTGCTCGTAAACCCCCGCGATAAAGGCCTTTCCTCTAATGCTCATAGTTCACTCCTCACTTTTAATCGTTATTTTATTTTTTTGGGTGCCCTATAATTTAATTAACCCTCTGTTTTAGCTACCAATCTCAAACACCAAAAGGGTGGCGTAACACTATCGTTTCGATGCGGTCGGGGCCGGTGGAAACAATATCAATGGGCACGCCGCAGAGCTCTTCAAGGCGGGCAATATAGTTACGAGCTGCAGCGGGCAATTGCTCGAGGTTTTTTGCACCGACTGTCGACTCTGCCCAACCGGCCATAGTCTCGTAAACCGGAACAATATTGTCATAGTCATCGGCATGACTAGGGGCGCTTATATGGTTGCCATCTTTATCCTGATAGGCAACACAAATGTCGATAGTCTCAAGACCATCGAGCACGTCTAGCTTGGTTAAACACAAACCTGAAACACTATTAATGCGCACCGCCTGCTTCAGGGCGACAGCGTCAAACCAGCCGCAGCGTCGTGCGCGGCCTGTGGTGGCACCAAATTCGTGACCTTTTGCCGCCAGGTGCTCGCCGACTTCACAGAACAGTTCGGTGGGAAAGGGGCCAGAGCCAACACGCGTGGTGTAGGCCTTGGTAATACCCAGCACATAATCGAGATATAAAGGCCCGAAACCACTGCCCGTGGCCGTGCCGCCAGCGGTGGTATTTGATGAGGTCACAAAGGGGTAAGTGCCGTGGTCGATATCGAGCAAGGAGCCCTGAGCCCCTTCAAACAAAATATTCTCGCCAGTTTCACGAGCTTCATGCAAGGCGGCGGTGACATCCAGCACCAGGGGGCGTAACTCTTCTGCCCACGCCTGACAAGATGCCAGCGTTGCCGCGTAATCACTGGCCTTGGCTTTGTAGTAATTAGTGAGCATAAAGTTGTGGTATTCCATCACTTCACGCAATTTGTCCGCAAAGCGACTGCGATCGAAGAGATCACCCAGGCGCAATCCACGGCGCGCCACCTTGTCTTCATAAGCCGGGCCAATGCCGCGTCCGGTGGTACCAATCGCCGCTTTGCCGCGCGCTACTTCGCGGGCCTGATCGAGGGCTACGTGATAGGGCAGAATCAGCGGACAGGCTGGCGAAATACGCAGACGCTCTCGCACCGGTACGCCGCTCTCTTCGAGTTGGCGCATCTCTTTTAACAGGGCATCGGGGGCAAGCACCACACCATTACCGATCAAGCAGCGGACATTGTCACGCAGGATGCCGGAGGGAATCAGGTGTAAAACGGTTTTTTCGCCATCGATCACTAACGTGTGGCCGGCATTGTGGCCGCCCTGGAAGCGGGTCACAACAGAGGCCTGATCGGTCAGTAAATCAACAATTTTACCTTTGCCTTCATCGCCCCATTGGGTACCCAGTACTACTACATTCTTGCCCATCATTTACTCTCATTACCAGCTGCTGACGCGGCTGTTGGTTCTACGTTAAATCCACCGTCACTTGCAATCAGAACGCGATCACAGTGCAGTTCGTCATAATCTACATGCTGACCAGCAAAGCCACGTACCACTCGCTCGCCGCTTTCACGCAAGCGGGAAATCTCTTTTTCCCATGCACCGCTGTTAGTACTTTCTGACGGAGCGGGAGCATAAATACCTGCGGCAACAGCGCTATTGTATTCAACCAGACTGGCTAATTTGCTCAAGTCGATACCAAAACCAGTGGCCGGACGAGCACGACCAAAGGCCTCGCCTACATCGTCATAGCGACCGCCATTACCCAATGCTAGTGTCGACTCGCTGGTATAAGCCGCAAAAACAATACCAGTGTGATAGTGGTAGCCGCGTAGCTCGCTCAAATCTAAAAACAGAGTGACATTAGGTGCACACGCAGCCAACTGACTAGTCACCGCTTCCACTTCGCTTAATGCCTGCAACACTGCAGCGGGGCCATTGGCCAAAACTTGTTTGGCCTCGACCAGCATTGTTGTATCTCCCGCTAAACCGGGTAGCGCTGCCAGCATCGTGGCCAAAGCGGCGTCTGCCACATTATTCACTAACCACTGCTGTAAACCCGCATCTTTACGCTGAAGTAAAGCAAATAGCTCCCCACTTTGCTCGCTACTTAAGCCTGCCGCCTGCTCAAGAGCACGATAAATACCGACGTGGCCAATATCGAGGTAGATATCATCGAGACCGCTAACGTTGAGGGTTTCGACCAGCAGAGACATGACCTCGACATCGGCCTCTAAACTCGCTTCACCAAACAATTCGACACCGAGCTGGATCGGCGAGCGCGATTCAAGTGGCCCTCGCGCGCGGGTATAGAGCACCTGAGCGGCATAACATAAACGATTGGGGCTGTTGCGCTGCAAACTATGGGCATCCATACGCGCTGCCTGAGGTGTAATATCGGCGCGTACACCCATCATCCGGCCAGTGAGTTGGTCGGTGATTTTAAAGGTCATTAAATCGAGGTCTGAACCCGATCCGCTGAGCAGGGAATCGGTAAACTCAGCCAATGGCGGTATAACCAGGTCATAACCCCAGGAATGGTAGAGGTCGAGTAGACGACGACGCAGACGCTCTACTTTGAGAGCGCGATCGGGCAGGGTCTCTTCAATACCATCGGGCAATAACCAACGATCAATCTTCGTCATAATTCCTATCTTAATCTAAACTGCTCTCTAAATAGCGTGGCTAAACACCTTCTCTACGCTCTAGCTCACCCACAACGACGTCACCAAAAGTTACCTCACCAAAAACAACAACCCGGCTCCCAGTAACATACTCACCAAACCTAATACGCGAATATTTTTGTCATCAGTTTGCGCCAGAGCCAGCATCATATTGCGCCAGCCCGAAGGTGCCAGAAACGGCATAATACCTTCAATAACCAAGACTAAACACAGCGCTGCCAGAAGATCTTGTGCCATTACTATCACCTATAAAAGGATAGCCCGTGAGGCCTGTAAGCCCGCAACAGTCGCAAAAAAACCGGGCTGCCCCGGTTTTTTTGCCATCTTACCACTCGAGACAATCGAGGGCTGTATTTTTTACAACGATCGAACCTATAGAAATAGTGCCACAGAGGCTTTTAGCACAGCGTTCACTTCTTGGGCTGGCCTTTCGAATCTTTTAAATAACGGAAAAACTCGCTGTCAGGCTCAACTAGCATGATATCGCCTTTCGATGAAAAAGCACTGTTATACGCTTTTAGACTGCGAGTAAAAGCATAAAACTCAGGGTCTTGACTATAAGAGTTGGCGTAAATCGCTGTGGCTTCAGCATCACCCGCACCACGCAATTGCTCACTTATTTTGTAAGCGTTGGCAGCAATGATGGTTTCCTGGCGGTCAGCATCAGCACGAATTTCTTCAGCGGCTTCCTTTCCGATAGAGCGCAATTCACGAGCTTCTTTTTCACGCTCAGCCTTCATGCGGCGGAACACCTGCTCGCTGACTTCCGAGGGTAGATCGATGCGCTTAACGCGCACATCGACAACCTCAACACCGAGAGACTGAGTAACGGTCTTGTTCAGCTCTTCGGTAATATTGTGCATCAATGCATCGCGCTCACCGGAAACCACTTCGTGCAGAGTCCGCGTACCAAACTGGTTACGAAGGCCATCGTTAACACGATCACCCAGTCGGGCGTGAGCGACAGCTTCATCACCACCGGTCGCCTTGTAGTAAACCTCAACATCCTTAATCTTCCACTTGGCAAAGGCATCGACGATCAAACGCTTTTTCTCACGGGTCAAAAAGCTATTAGGCTCAGCATCAAGAGTCAGAACCCTCGCATCAAATTTATGCACTTTGTCAGCCAAGGGCCATTTAAGGTGTATGCCCGGGGGAATATCGGCTTCGGTAATGCGACCAAAATGTAACTTAACGCCTCTTTCGGTCTCTTTAATTATATAAATACAGCTATTGCCAAAGATAATCGCGAGGACAACAAGGACTAAAAAGCCTGGAAATTTCTGGTTCATTAGCGTGACTCCCGGCGTTGACTATTGGATGACTGATTGCGAATCCGATCAATCACCGCTTCGGTAATCAGGTTAATATCCGCTGAAGTAAGCGACCTAGCTTGATTACTGGAACTGCTGCCCGAGTTAGATGCTTGTTGCTGCATAATCTTGTCCAACGGCAGATAAAGCATATTATTGCCGCCCTCAACATCGACCACCACTTTCGAGCTGTTTTCCATCACCGTTTGCATGGCGTCAAGATAAAGCCGCTGACGAGTGACCTCAGGTGCTTTTTTGTACTCTCCGAGTAACTTGTCAAAGCGTTCCGTCTCACCTTCCGCATCAGCAACAACACGTGCCTGATACCCTTTCGCCTCTTCAATAACCCGTTTCGCACGGCCCCGTGCTTCTGGCACGATGCCGTTGGCATAGGCCTGAGCTTCGTTAATCACACGCTCTCTATCTTCCCGCGCCTTGATCACATCATCGTAGGCTGCCTTTACTGCCGAGGGTGGCTTGGCTTCGAGAATATTCACCTTGACGACTTTAATACCAGCACCGTAACTATCGAGATAATTCTGTAGGCGTTCTTTAACATCAACACTTAATTGCTCTCGACCCGTAGAGACCACCTCATCGAGACCGCTACTACCCACCACATGGCGCAAAGCACTGTCTGTGGCATGTCGCAAGCTATATTCCGGCGCTTTCACATTCAGCACAAAATCTTTTACCGACTTAATGTTGTAGTGCACAGTTAATGGTAGCTCAACAATATTTTCATCTTGGGTAAGCATCTGCCCGCGCGTTTGATACTGTCGTTCTTCTGTGACGCGAACTCGAGTAATAAGATCGATCAAGGGCGGGTTCCAATGCAAGCCATCGCCAACAATTTCATGGAACTTACCCAGACGCAGCACCAGAGCTTTCTCCTTAGCATCTATCTGATAAAAGCCCAGCAGCCCCCAAATCACAGAAATAATGACCAGAATACCGACAATAGCCGTACCACCTATCCCGCCGCCATTGCTGGAACCACCACCAAATACTTTGCCAAATTTTTCGCCGATATCTTTCAGAGCCGCGTCGAGGTCGGGCGGATTACCACCTTTACCACTACCGTTACCCCAGGGATCTTTACCACCACCCGGTTCATTCCAAGCCATTACTCACTCCAGTGAAAGTACAGGGCGCAAATTCTAACAAGCCCTGATTGAAAAGCCAGTAAACATCAATAACTAGCACCAATGAAAAAAAATGAAAAATCTAAAACCATTCTGTGACGGCAGCTCGACCCGCCTAATATTAGAGGCCACGGATAAGAAGAGCACCATTAATTATTAAAATCATCGACCTCTGGTAGCTCAGGTTGAAGCTGTACTTGCTGCGATGTCAAACCCGAGGCCTTCAATAAACGCAACCATTCTGCCCGAGGTAAACGCACCTCGAGCAAACTACTGCCATTATCCTGAACAACCTCCTCAAGCACAGCGCCAGCCTGAAACAATTGCGCCCGAAAACGCCCTAGCTCATGGCCCAACGTGCACTGGCCATGAACTTGATCATGACCCAATAACTCGCGCAGTGCCAGCGGAAGTAGGTCAATGCCAATATTGTCCTTGGCAGACAACCAAATCGCGATGGGCTTACCAGTGCCATTGCGATCTATATGCGGCTCAACGCCGTCCAGTAAATCAATCTTGTTATAAATTTTCAGCACCGGAATATCGCCGGCACCAATTTCATTCAGCACCTCGTCAACCCGCGCTACATTCTCAAGGCGTTGCTCGGAGCTCGCATCAATAACGTGCAGCAAAAGGGTCGCGTTCGTCGCCTCATCAAGAGTCGCGCGAAAGGCTTCGACCAGCTTGTGGGGTAAATGACTGATAAAGCCCACCGTGTCGGCGAAAATAACCGAGCCGACTTCAGGCACTTTAAAAACGCGCATGGTGGGATCAAGGGTGGCAAAAAGCTGATCAGCCGCGTAAACATCGGCACCGGTAATTCTGTTAAACAAGGTGGATTTTCCGGCATTGGTGTAACCCACTAAAGAGACCGTAGGCACTTCTGCTCGACGCCGCGAACGCCGCCCCTGCTCGCGCTGCACTCGCACTTTTTCAAGTCGCTTAAGAATGGATTTAATGCGCACCCGCAACAAACGCCGGTCGGTTTCGAGTTGAGTCTCACCCGGGCCGCGCAAGCCAATACCGCCTTTTTGTCGCTCAAGGTGAGTCCAGCCACGAATCAGACGGGTACTCATGTGCTCTAACTGGGCAAGCTCAACCTGCAGCTTACCTTCATGGGTTTGTGCTCGCTGCGCAAAAATATCAAGGATTAAACCGGTGCGATCAAGCACTCGACAGGAAAGCGCATGTTCAATATTACGCTCCTGACTCGGCGTCAGATTATGATTAAAAATGACCAGGCCCGCGCCGGTATCGTCGACTTCCCGTTTTATTTCTTCAAGCTTGCCCGTGCCGACAAAGAATTTGGCGGTGGGCACATCTCGGCTGCCTGTAATAAAGGCAACCGGGTCACCGCCGGCGGAAATTGCTAGTTCTTCAAATTCACGGGGGTCTTCCGGCTCGCGTTCGCTGTTTAAATTCAGATGGACAAGAACAGAGAGCTCACCGGATTCGGGACGGTCAAAAAACAAACAGCCTCCTAATCTTCCGCATCCTCATCATTAGGTGCGGCCATAGGCAGCTTAACAGGACGCGATGGCACCACTGTCGAAATAGCATGCTTGTAAACCATCTGGCTGACAGTGTTTTTAAGTAGCACAACAAACTGATCAAAGGACTCGACCTGGCCCTGTAACTTAATGCCGTTAACCAGAAAGATTGAGACAGGAATACGCTCTTTGCGCAAGACGTTGAGGAAAGGGTCTTGTAGATTATGCCCCTTTGACATGGTTTTTCTCCAAAAGGTTGAGCGATGAGAAGCGACTAACTTTGTGGCTCAGATAATGAGCAGAAAAGAATCACAAAATAGACGCAAAAATATGACGATAGCAACAATACGAGGCCAAATAGCCCGTTCTACTACCGCCAAACTGAGCCGCGCATCATACTACCCGGCGACATCCTTGTATATGGGACTACTTTGCAAAATTTCCAGTGCCTGCGACAAAATTTCACCCATATTGTTAGCTCCGTCATCCTGAGTGAAATTAATCGCCAAACGGTGCAAATCGGTCCAACCGCGTAACCAGGTCAGTTGCCGTTTGGCCAGTTGACGCGTCGCCGCAACACCACGGGCGCGCATCTCATCGTAAGTGCATTCGCCATCCAGATAAGCCCATATCTGACGATAGCCAACGGCTCGCACTGCGGGTAATTCCGTCGTCAAATCACCGCGCTGGCGCAGAGCTTTGACCTCATCGACAAAGCCCTGATTAAGCATCATGTCAAAGCGCTGCTCGATACGCTGGTGCAGTGCGGCCCGGTCAGTCGGTATTAAGGCCAGCTGCACAATGCGGTAATCTTTTTCGAGAGGCGCCACGCCACAACCGTTTTGCAACTGCTGTTTAATGAGTTGTGTCAGGGGCAAGCCACTGACGCGATAAACCTCGAGTGCCCGAGAAATTCGCTGCGAGTGATTGGGGTGAATGGCAGCCGCTCCCTCGGGGTCAACCTCAGCCAGCAGGGCGTGGACAAAGGGCCAGCCGTTGTCCGCAGCTTGCTGTTCAATTTCCCCTCGAATTTTTTCATCAGCGGGAGGCAAGTCGGCAATGCCTTCGCGCAGCGCTTTGAAATACAGCATGGTGCCGCCAACCAAAAGAGGGATACGCCCTGCTGCACTAATACCATCAATTTCACGGCGCGCATCGTGTAGAAACTCGCCCACAGAATAGGCATCGGCTGGGTCGCAAATATCAATCAGGCGGTGCGGTGAGTCACGCAACACCTCAGGCTCAGGCTTGGCGGTGCCGACATCCATACTGCGATACACCTGGGAGGAGTCGACACTAATAATGTCGCAGGGCAAGACCTTACAAAGCGCTATGGCGAGGTCGGTTTTACCCGATGCTGTTGGGCCCATTAAAAAAATAACGGGCGGGCGCTTGTCTGCCCCTGAATTATCAACCACCGCTAGCGCCCTCGCATAAACAGGCCGTCGAGCTCATTCATCGACAACTGAGTCCAGGTGGGGCGACCGTGATTACACTGCCCGCTACGCTCGGTGGCCTCCATCTCGCGCAGCAGAGCATTCATCTCCGTCAATGTTAATTGCCGACCCGCACGCACCGAGCCGTGACAGGCCATAGTCGAGAGAATTTCATTAATGTGCTCTTCAATGCGCCGTGTGGTGCCGTGGGTCAGTAAATCGGCAAGCACATCTCTAATCAGGGGTTCGACATCGGCCCCGCGCAACAGGGCGGGCACTGCCCGCACCAATAGACTCTCTGGCCCAGCGCGTTGCAGCGTGATGCCCAGCGTTTCAAATAGGGGCAAATGACTCTCGCCACAATCCGCTTCTTTTTCACTTACCGCCAACGCCTTGGGCACCAACAAAGGCTGGGCAGCGACACCAACCCCTTCGTAGGCCGTTTTCATTTGCTCGTAGGTAATGCGTTCGTGGGCAGCGTGCATATCGACCAGCACCAGCCCTTCACGATTTTCGGCAAGAATGTAAATACCTCGTAACTGGCTAAGGGCATAACCTAGTGGCGGGATTTCAACGTGCTCAGACATCTCACCGGACAGACTATTATTTGCCGCAACCACAGCTCCATTATCTTGGCTCGGTAACTGGTAAACCGCCATCTGCTCGCTCACCGCACCACGGTCACGCGCTGGAAATGCCACGGGGTGCTGGTAGGGCAAGGGATGATTATTCTGCCCCATCGTCATCATGCCAGTCCCGCCCTCAGCGGCACCAGCAACAGGTACATCCACCGAAACGCTTGCTAACTGCTCGCCCTCTTCCCGCCCCGGACCCATTTCCGCCACGATGCGTGACAGTGAGCCGTAGAGAAAGCCATGCACCGTACGACTCTCGCGAAAGCGGACTTCGTGCTTAGTAGGGTGAACATTAACGTCGACATCAGTAGGCGGCAGTTCAAGAAATAACACATAGGCCGGGTGGCGGCCGTGATAGAGCACATCCTGATAGGCCTGGCGCACGGCATGACTCACTACCTTGTCGCGAATACTGCGGCCGTTGACAAAAAAGTACTGCAAATCGGCCTGGCTGCGTGAGAATGTCGGCGCGCCCAGCCAACCCCATAAACGCAAGTCGCCAACCTCGGTATTAAAGAAGCGCGCCTGCTCCATAAATGCGGGGCCGCACACAGCCGCAACACGACGCTCCTGTTCCAGCTGCGTGGTGGCGGCAGGGAAACGGCGAGCAGGCTTATTATTGTGACGTAGATTAAAAGCGACATCAAAATGACTAAGAGCCAGTTTTTTGACCACGTCGTCAATGCGTGAATATTCAGTCTTTTCGGTACGCAAAAATTTGCGTCGCGCTGGGGTATTAAAGAACAAGTCCCGCACTTCAACACTAGTGCCCTGCGGGTGAGCGGTCGGCTCAACACCCACCGTCATATCTCGCCCTTCACAGCGCGCTAACCAGCCAGCGCCCTCGCTCTGAGCATTACTGCTCAAAGATAGCCGCGAAACGGAGGCGACACTGGCCAGCGCCTCACCGCGAAAACCGAGCGTCCCCACGGCTTCAAGATCTTCTAGAGCCAGAATTTTACTGGTGGCGTGACGACTGATAGCCAGAGGCAAGTCATCCTTTTCGATACCGCAGCCGTTATCACGAATTCGCACCCGTTTAATACCGCCCTGCTCAATATCAATATCGACAGTGTCAGCACCAGCGTCGAGGCTGTTTTCAAGTAATTCTTTAACCACGGAGGCGGGGCGCTCGACCACCTCCCCGGCGGCAATCTGGTTAGCCAGACGAGGGCTTAATAAGTGAATACGTGACATTAAAAATAAAGACCCAGGAGCGTTCTCAGGAAGAAATAGGGATTTTAATACGCTGACCAATTTTGATGCGCGTAGATTTAAGACTGTTGTAACGACGTAAATCGGCGACCGATACACGGTAGCGCTGGGCGATATCCGAAAGAGTGTCGCCCCTAGCAATAACATGCACCTTTCCCGATTTGTGCTTGCGTTCGGCTAGTAAAGTGCCCACCGGAGGTTTCTGTTGAAAGTAACGTTTCACCCCGCTAAAAATAGCCTTGGCCATTTTCTGCTGATAAGCGGGCTGAGATAGCCTACGCGCTTCTTTAGGGTTGGAAATAAAGCCTGTCTCAACCAAAATTGAGGGCATATCTGGCGATTTCAAGACCACAAAACCGGCCTGCTCAACGCGCTTTTTATGCAGCCGAGTCACGCCATCCATAGACTTAAGCACGTGTGTGCCAACACCTAGACTACTTTCCAGGGTTGCCGTCATCGACAGATCAAGCAATACACCGGCCAGCACCTTGTCTTTATCTAGCAGACTGAGCACACCCACACCACCGATCAAATCAGCGCGATTTTCTCGCTTCGCCAAATATCTCGCTGTCTCACTACTGGCACTGCGAGTCGACAGCGCGTAGACCGAAGCACCATTAGCCGAAGCTTGTTTAAAAGCATCGGCGTGAATTGAAATCATCAGGTCTGCCCGATGCTTACGTGCTATATCCGTACGCTTACGCAGCGGAATATAATAGTCGCCATCACGCACCATCACGGCACGAAAGCCCGGTTCGCGGTCGACCATACTCTGTATGACGCGACTGATAGCCAGTACCACATTTTTCTCACGCAAACGTTTTGGGCCGATAGCACCCGGGTCTTCGCCACCGTGACCGGCATCAATGGCGATAACAATGTCGCGACTTTTTTGGCCCAGCAGGGCGTCGCCAACTGTTTTTTCCGAGTGCTTGGCTCGGTCGTACAAATCAATCACCAGCCGGTCGCCATACTGCTCATTGCGGTCAAGCACAAAGCTACGAGGATTAATTTTCTCTCGCAACTCAAGAACAATGCGCAGGTTGTCGCCGTCAAATTGGGCGCTGCGCAATTCAGTAATCGGAGTATTGGCGAGTTTCAACTGCGAGGGTTTAGTCGCGAAAGCGGTATGCTTTACATCAATGACCAGACGCTGAGGGTTATCGAGCGTAAATATTTTGTGTTCAACCTGGCCTGACAAATCAAAAACCAGCCGGGTGTGATCCGGCGCACGCCATAGGCGCACACTGTCAATTGTTGTTTTAGATGCACTCGATCCCGCGGCCAAAACCGGCGTAGCCGTCAGCGTCAGACTAATGCAAAGAAAACTTAACAATAGCAGCAGTCGCAAATCGGCCATTGCACCTGGGCGGCTAGCGCTCCTTCCTTTTTCAGTCAAGCTCAGCATTACGCTTCCTCACTGATGGTTATACCTTTAATACTACCCCCTGCGAGGTACGATCGCACCCCAACAACCACAGCTTCACCCTGAGCGGTATGAGAGACCAAACTCAAGCGTCGCCCCGGTGGAGTCACAGAAATGGTCAGCTCCAAATCCGGCGCCTGTAGTATACCCCGGCCCTTGTCCGGCCACTCAACCAAACAGACATTACCCGGCTCAAAATAATCCCTGATACCCATGTACTCCAGCTCTTCGGGGTCACCGAGGCGATACAGGTCAAAATGATAAACCATGGCCGAGGGCAACGCGTAGGGCTCCACCAGGGTATAGGTCGGGCTTTTCACGGCTCCGCTATGGCCGCAGGCTTGCAAGATGCCTCGACAAAGCGTGGTTTTGCCAGCACCCAGCTCACCCTGAAAGTAGAGAACCACTGTAGCCCGACGACTCTCCGCCGACAACAGTTCACCCAATACCTCACCAAAGACGACCATCGCCGCCTCAGAATCGACATCAAAGGCACAACGTGAGCTCACTGGCCGTTGACCAGTTGTCGCAGCAGGGCAAACAGGTCGCTCGCTAACAAACCCTTTTCACCGTCTTGTTCAGAGGCTCT
>JBFHDT010000024.1:0-12581 GCA_041584575.1 Porticoccaceae bacterium | reverse complement strand
CTTTTTTTCCAGCCAGGCCGTGCGACCCTGGTCGGATTCACTGCGAAAGGTGAACTCTTCACGACCGGCAATTTGCCCCGGCTTCGCCTCAAGACGAAATTCAAGATTGGCCGTTTTGCCAATAATACGCTTCGCTTCGGCGGTATCCTGTACCCCTGGCAACTCGACGACGATACGATCTCGCCCCTGGCGCTGCACAATGGGTTCGGACACGCCCAATTCATTCACCCGCTTACGCAGCGTGGTAATGTTTTGTGAAACGGCGTACTGTTCTTTTTCTTTTAGCGCAGCCGTGGACATCGTTGCACTAACGACATACAAGCTGCCATCGCGACTTTCAGTCGGTAACAAATCGCGGAACTCTTTACGGATTAACGATGTCGCCTGGTCTTGCCACTCTTCTTTCGAAAAGGTAAAAAGCAATTCCTGGCCTTCAAGACTGGCTGACTTATAGCGAACTCGCGCTTCTCGCAAAGCGGCTTTAGCTTCGCTCAAACGGGTATCGAGATGAGTGGTAATAACGGATGCCGTGTCGACCTGTAACAGAAAATGCACACCACCGCTGAGATCAAGACCCAGCTTCATAGGCACGCCACCCAGGTCAGCCAACCACTGCGGCGTATTAGAAGCTAAATTCAAGGCAACCACATAGTCGAGGCCCAGGGCTTGCTGTATGACACTTTTGGCAGGCAGTTGCTGCTCGGCATCGCGCAGGCGAATTAGCACGCTTTTGCCATTAAGCTGCTCACCAAAGTAGGCAATGCCTGCCTCGTCCAATGCGGCAGTTGCCTGGCGCATAAGATTTTCGTCCATGAGCATAGAACCACTCTGCCCAGAGAGCTGAATAGCGGGGTCGGGGGCATAGCGGTTGGGCAATGCATAAATAAAGCCTGCAATGACCAGCAGTAAAATCAGTAAATACTTCCAGAGCGGGTAACGGTTCATCAATTGTCGCTTCTTTTATCCCGGTAACGGTCGCGCATTATAGGGCAATTCGCTAGTGAGCCCACTATTCATAGAAAAATTAGCCCACGGGCTTGTCGCCCACCGCCTGCTGACGATAAAAATCTTCGGTAAAATCATCGAGTCGATGAGCCTCAATAGCACTGCGAATATCGGCCATCAAGGTTTGGTAATAGCGTAAATTGTGAATGGTATTAAGCTGGGAGCCGAGGATTTCTTTGCACTTGTCGAGATGGTGTAAATAAGCCCGACTGAAATTTTCACAGGTATAGCAATCGCAACGGGCATCTAATGGGCCGGTGTCGTGACGATGCCTGGCATTGCGAATTTTAATCACCCCGGTACTCGTAAATAGATGGCCATTGCGTGCGTTGCGAGTCGGCATGACGCAGTCGAACATATCGATGCCACGGCGCACAGCCTCAAGAATATCGCCCGGTTTGCCAACACCCATTAAATAATGGGGTTTATCAACCGGCATTTCTGGAGACAGGCAATCGAGCACTCGCAGCATATCCTCTTTTGGCTCGCCCACCGACAGTCCGCCAATGGCGTAACCATCAAAGCCAATAGCCTTTAAACCGGTGATGGACTCACGTCGTAGTGACTCGTGCATACCGCCTTGAACAATGCCAAACAGAGCCGCTGGGTTATCGCCATGGCCCTCTTTACTGCGTTGCGCCCAGCGCATAGACAGCTCCATCGAGGTACGAGCCTCACTCTCAGTCGCCGGGTAAGGAGTACATTCGTCAAACACCATCACCACATCGGCACCCAAATCACGCTGCACCTGCATGGATTTTTCCGGATCAAGAAACACCGCACTACCGTCGATGGGCGAGCGAAAGGAAACACCGGCTTCAGTAATTTTGCGCATCGCACCCAGGCTGAAAACTTGAAAGCCGCCGGAGTCGGTCAAAATTGGCCCCTGCCACTGCATAAAATCGTGCAGGTCACCGTGGGCTTTAACCACTTCAGTACCAGGACGCAGCATTAAATGGAAAGTGTTGCCAAGAATCATATCGGCACCGATGGCTTCGATATCTTTCGGTAACATGCCTTTTACCGTGCCGTAGGTCCCGACCGGCATAAAGGCCGGTGTCTCGACCACACCACGTGGAAAGGTCAGCCGTCCACGTCGAGCAACACCATGGCGGGTTGTGTCGGTGGTATCGAGTTCAAATTTCATAGGGCATTCTTTGTTTGAGACAAGGGTTTGTCGGCATTGGGGTTGCGTGTGATAAACATGGCATCGCCGTAACTGAAAAAGCGATAGCGCTTTTCAACAGCCTCTTGATAAGCCTGCATAACCTTTTTGTAACCGGCAAAGGCCGAGACCAGCATTAACAGTGTCGACTCGGGCAAGTGGAAGTTAGTGATCAACACATCGACCATTTTAAAGTCATAACCGGGGTAAATAAAAATATCGGTTTCGCCCTTTAAAGGCCGCATCGTGCCACTGGCACCCGCCGTTTCAAGGCATCGCACACTGGTAGTACCCACGGCAATCACTCGCTTACCCGCCGCTCGGGTCGCCTCTACCTGGTCACAAAGCTCGGCATTGACCTCTAAAGTTTCGCAGTGCATTTTGTGGTCGAGAATATTATCGGCACGCACCGGCTGAAAGGTACCGGCACCGACGTGAAGTGTACTAAAGCCCGCATTGACGCCCTTCGCCTGTAAACGGGCCAATAACACAGCGTCAAAATGCAGACCCGCCGTTGGCGCAGCCACGGCACCCGGGCGCTGGGCGTAGACGGTTTGATAGCGTTCCTTATCGCTCACCGTATCGGCTCTATCAATATAAGGTGGCAGGGGCATATGACCAACCTGCTGTAGAACCTCGGCCACGGTGTTAGCACCGCCAAATTCGAGAATAAACAGCGCTCCCTCGCGAGCCATCATGCGCACAGTAAAACCGCCATCAAGGACAATATCACTACCCGGCTTGGGCGATTTACTGGCACGTACATGGGCCAGAACACGATGGTCGCTGAGGACCCGCTCAACTAACACCTCTACTGCGCCACCACTCGCCTTGCGACCAAATAGGCGTGCCGGAATCACCCGTGTATCGTTAAACACCAGCAAATCCCCCGGCTCAACGAGGTCGATAATATCCGGAAATTGATGATCCTGAAGCTCACCCGTAGGGCCATCGAGCACCAGCAAACGACTACCCGTGCGTTCGGCAGTGGGCTGGCGGGCGATCAACTCATCGGGTAAAGAGTAGTGAAATTGCTGACGTTGCATAGACTTTTAAAAAATGTTCCGGGGTCAATTCTGAAAGCGCGCAAGCCTAACGGAAAACGTCGTCCTACGCCAATGTAATGCCAGGTCAGGATCGTGCTGTTACCCGCGTATTATGAGCATGACAAGCCGGGATAAAACGGTGAGTTTAGGTTGACCCCGGCCAAGTCGCTGCTATAATCCCGGCCTGCGTTTCTGAGCGCAGAACTTTTCGGGGACTCGAAAAGCTACCATGTTTATAAGATATCTCTCTGTGCCGGAGTGGTGGAATTGGTAGACACGACGGATTCAAAATCCGTTGCTAGCAATAGCGTGCCGGTTCAAGTCCGGCCTCCGGTACCATTTATTTCACGCCTTTGAACAAACTGTTAGCTCTATTTTCTGCCATACCCTCTCTTCCTATCAAGTGTCAGTGTCGTGTGATTCAGCTGCTCTATTAACTAACGCAGATAACGCAGCTATAATTTTTTACCTACCCCAAAAGTTATCGCGAGCATGTAATATTGTTCGTCAAAATAACTACAGACTGATTTTTAACAATGACGTTGCAAACGCTTTTAGACATTGAACTCCCTATTATTCAAGCACCCATGGCCGGTGTGCAAGACAGCGCTTTAACCGCTGCTGTATCCAATGCTGACGGCCTAGGCTCTCTACCCTGCGCCATGCTCAGTAAAGATGCCTTAGAGAAAGAACTTACAACGCTGCAAACGCAAACTAGCAAGCCCTACAACCTCAACTTCTTTTGTCACACACCCCCACCTCCTCAACCTGAGCAAGAAGCTGCCTGGCGCAAAGTACTTGCGCCCTATTACAAAGAATACGGACTCGATATACAGGCTATACCGGCCGGGCCACAGCGCAGGCCTTTCAGTCATGAGACGGCAGATATCGTCGAAGCTTTTAAACCTCCGGTGGTGAGCTTTCACTTAGGTCTACCGGGCAAGCCCCTGTTGGCGCGTGTGAAAAGCTGGGGGAGCAAGGTTATCGCCTCCGCCACGACCGTTGAGGAGGCGTTGTTTCTAGAGGCTGCAGGTATCGATGCAATTATCGCCCAGGGACTGGAGGCCGGCGGCCACCGTGGTCATTTTTTGTCCGACGATCTGAGTAAACAGTTAGGAATATTTGCTCTGTTGCCACAAATCGTCAAGATGGTAAAACTACCGGTCATTGCTGCTGGCGGTATTGTTGATGCTCAGAGTGTACAGGCGGCGATGGCTCTCGGTGCCGCTGGCGTACAGGCGGGAACGGCTTATTTACTGTGCCCCGAAAGTACAACTAGCACCCTGCACCGCGCGGCATTAAAAAGTGATGCGGCCTGCCATACAGTACTCACCAACATTTATTCGGGGCGAGCAGCGCGAGGAATTGTTAACCGTGCGATAAGCGAGCTCGGCCCGATCAATGAAACAGCCCCTGTTTTCCCACAAACTAGCGCGGCCATGGCACCCCTGCGTACTGCGGCTGAAAAACGAGGCTCGAATGATTTTAGCCCCTTGTGGTGCGGTCAAAATGCCAGTGCGTGTAACGACATTTCGGCTGCCGAGCTAACTCGATCTCTCGCAACAACCTTATAGCTGTATAAGCTATCTAGACTTAAGCAAGTCGTGCACATAGCGCACGGGAATGGCGTAACTAATGCCTGAAGGTTTCTCCAGCACCGTTTCTTTTGCACCTTTAACAAAGACACTGTTGATAACCCCAATCACCTCACCGGTGCCTCGTTTGTAAACTGGGCTTCCACTATTACCCGGATAAGCCGTCGCGTCGAGCTGATACACATCGAAGGGGTCACGTAAACGTTTCATCTGGGCAGCCGTAATGGTGCGTGATGACACCGAGGGTATCGCAATCGGTGTAATGGCAGAAATAATGCCTTCGTGCGTGACCGGGAAAAGCCCCAGCACCACGCCAATGGGGAAACCCGTAAAGGCAATATCTGAACCCTCGCGTACGAAAGTGGAGTCTGCCAGTCGCATCGCCGGTAAGGAGCCACCAATAATTTCAAGTAAAGCCAGGTCATGGTCTTTATCTTTGCGCAGTACTTTTACCGCCATCACCTTGCCCGCTTTACCGCGACCCACAAATATTGCCAGGCTTTCCTTCGCCTTTCGATCAAGTTTTTCAGGTAGCACATGGTAGTTAGTTATCACCTGGCGGCCATTGCCGACCACAAAGCCTGTGCCTCTAAAATCAGCAGCAGGTTTTTTACTATTACGGGCAGGCCTAACGATACCAACACCCACCACGCTGGGGCGCAGGCCATCGATGACATCCGCTAATGCTGCTGCTTTTAAAGACGACGAAAACAGAGCAACGATAATGTAAAAGGCTATCCTTAACCCGATTTGCATGGTGTGTCTCCGGCGTACTGCTGTTGTGGTATTGCCATTACCTGCTCGCGTCAAAGGCGACAGTAGTAACAACGTCAACACTGTAACAAAAGCACACATCAATGTGGACAGCGCACACGCTGCCGACATAGCAATGTATAATCTCGACCTTCATAAGGCTTTAAATACAACGCACGTACGATACTGACATAAGGATTTGCAGCATGATGGCTACGCACCACCCTATCTTCAGCAACACCATCTCCAGGATCCAATAAGATGAAAATTTCCGTATTCGGTACTGGCTATGTCGGCCTTGTCACCGGAGCCTGCCTCGCCGAGGTGGGCCACGATGTCATTTGCATGGACGTCGATCAGGGCAAAATTGATCAGCTCAACGATGGCGTTCTACCCATTTGGGAAGCCGGACTCGACGATATTGTGCAACGCAACCGCGAAGATGGTCGTCTGCGCTTCACCACCGATGCAGAACTCGTTGTCGCTCACGGGCTGATCCAGATAATCGCCGTTGGCACACCACCCGACGAAGATGGGTCAGCCGATTTACAGTATGTGCTCGCTGTGGCAAAAACCATTGCCGAGCGAATGACAGAGCAGCGCATTATTGTCGACAAATCTACTGTGCCGGTTGGCACAGCTGATAAGGTTAAAGCGCAAATACAGGCTACGCTGCAAGAGCGAGGGCAAGATATTTCCTTCTCCGTTGTTTCAAACCCCGAGTTTCTCAAAGAAGGGGCTGCCATTAATGACTTTATGAAACCCGACCGAATTATTATTGGCACTGACTCTGATGACGCAGAAAAACTACTGCGCGAACTCTACGAGCCTTTTAACCGCCAGCAAGAACGCACCGTCTTTATGGATATTCGCTCGGCTGAGCTAACTAAATATGCTGCCAACGCCATGCTCGCCACTAAAATTAGTTTTATGAATGAACTATCAAATATGGCTGAATTACTGGGTGCCGATATTGAAGCCGTGCGCAAAGGCATGGGCTCCGACCCTCGCATTGGCTACCACTTTATTTACCCCGGCTGTGGCTATGGTGGCTCCTGCTTCCCTAAAGATGTTAAAGCTCTGACCAAAACAGCGGAGCAAATGGGCTATAACGCCGAACTATTAAGGTCAGTTGACCAGGTAAATGAGCAGCAAAAAACCCGGCTATTTAGCAAGCTCGCACATTACTTTGGCGGCACCGAAAAGCTCGCCGGAAAAACTATTGCACTATGGGGGCTGGCCTTCAAACCCAATACCGACGACATGCGCGAAGCACCGAGTCGCACCTTAATGGAAGCTCTATGGCAAGCCGGTGCAAAAGTGAAAGCCTTTGACCCAGTGGCAATGGATGAAACACAACGTATTTATACTGACGACAATAACCTGCAGCTTTGCGCTGACAAATACTCCGTATTAAATGGCTGTGATGCACTGGTGATTTGTACGGAATGGCAGCAATTTCGCGCCCCAGACTTTGATGAAATAGCCTTGCGCTTAAACAATAAAGTGATTGTTGATGGCCGCAACCTCTATTCACCCGAACGGCTTGAAAAAGATAACTGGGCGTACTATGCCATTGGCCGTGGCAGGTCTTAAGTAACAACGAGAGATAAACACACAAATGAAAATTTTAATTACTGGCACCGCTGGCTTTATAGGCTCCCATCTCGCCCTTAAATTATTAGCACGCGGCGACGAAGTTGTTGGACTCGACAATATCAATGATTATTACGACCAACGAGTTAAGTACGGTCGGCTAGAGCGCGCTGGTATTGCACAGAGCGACATCAGCTACAATCACTGTGTTGGCAGTAATAAACACCCCAATTACCAGTTCATCAAACTCAACCTTGAAGATACTGAAAACCTGAACACCTTGTTTGCCGAACAGCAATTCGATGCGGTCTGCAATTTAGCCGCACAGGCGGGTGTACGCTACAGCCTGACTAATCCGCAGGCCTACATCAGCAGTAACATTGTTGGCTTTTGTAATATTCTTGAATGCTGCCGCCACAACGGTGTTAAAAAACTCAGCTACGCCAGCAGCTCTTCTGTTTATGGCCTCAACGAAGCTCAACCATTTTCGACCTCGGCCAATGTCGACCACCCTATTAGTTTGTACGCCGCCAGCAAAAAATCCAATGAATTGATGGCTCACACCTACTCCCACCTCTATCAGCTACCAACAACAGGCCTACGTTTTTTTACGGTATACGGTCCCTGGGGCAGGCCTGACATGGCTTTATACCTGTTTACTAAAGCTATTTTAGAAGGTAAGCCTATCGACGTATTTAACCACGGCGAAATGCAAAGAGACTTCACCTATATTGACGATATTGTCGAGGGCATTACTCGTGTCATCGACAATCCGCCTAAAGGCAATGCTGCCTGGGATGGCAAAACACCAGACCCCTCAAGCTCGCCAGCTCCCTATAAAATTTACAATATCGGCAATAACAATCCCGTTCGATTAATGGACTTTATCGGTGCGCTCGAAAACAAACTAGGCAAAACCGCGAAAAAGAATATGTTGCCATTGCAGCCCGGTGATGTACCCAGCACCTACGCCGATGTCAATGATCTAATCAGCGATCTTAACTACCAGCCACAAACGTCGATACAAGAAGGTATCAATCGCTTTGTTGACTGGTATACGGAATTTTTTAATTGTTAAAAATTTATGCAGCAATTTAAAATTGGGCGAGGGGCTTAGTTTAGGCACTCAGAAATAACTGATAGTTGCAGTAAATTTTACTAAAAAAGTTACAGGAAAAGCCCCAGGCCAAACAATACACCTCAGCCTGAAACCTATCGTAGTTTAAAGTAAGACTTGCTTGTAATGAAAAAACTTCTACCGACAACACACTGGAGAAAACAGCGCCTTATTACATCGCTTCGGCTTCCGACTATAATAAAAACCAACCGATATTACTTATTTCCAGTAGTTCTCTTTAGCAAGCCTAATGCATTCAGTCTTCTTTAAATATCCAAATAACTTATTTCTCAACATACCCTTTTTTTATTCGTTCAACACCTTGCTATGAAGAAGACAATAAGACTCGTGATATTGATGATTAAAGGGAGTCTTAAAAGTTAATTCAGACCTATATGCAAGACTAAATCCTGGCTATATTTGTCGGATATCAGAGAGAAATTCTTCAATTGCTGCCTTCAACTCACGGCTATCTCCCGCCAAGCTAGCTGAGGAAGATTCTACTTGCTCAGAGGATCGCAAAACAGTAGCAGCTCCACCTTGAACTTGTGTTATCTGATTGCTGGCATCAGCAGTACCTGTAGCCACCTGTTGAATATTTTGTGAAATCTCCTGCGTGGCAAGTGCCTGTTGCTCGACCGCGCCGGTCACATTGAGGGCCACTTCAGAATTTTCTTTCAGCGCGTCTCGGGTCTTGTCGACAGAAGTAACGACATTCGCGCTGATTTCCTGTAGCCGCTTAATATGCTCAGAGATGTCATTCGTCGCCGAAGAAGTTTGATTAGATAATTCTTTAACCTCAGAAGCAACAACCGCAAAACCCTTTCCAGCATCTCCCGCACGTGCTGCCTCTATTGTTGCATTCAAAGCGAGTAAATTAGTTTGCTCTGCAATTTCGTTAATCAAATCAATGACATTACCAATGTTTTCAGATGAGCTGCGTAATTCGACAGCGATCTGGGCTGTAGAATCAATGGTATCCATTGCTTGACTTGTTATTTGCGAAGAATGGCTCATTTGTTCATTGATACCAGCCACTGTAGAAGCCATTTCCTCACTCGCAGCAGCGACTGTCTGAACATTCTGAGATGCCTCAGAAGCACCGGCGGCGGCAGCAACACTTTGTGTTTCTGATTGTTTTGCCGTGTCAGAAAGAATCACGGCAGCCTTTTCCATTTCAGCAATAGCGGTATTAAAGGATGCAATCTTTTGTAGAATATTTTGATCAAATTCCGCAATCCTAGATTCGAGTTTTTCAGCGCGCGCCTGGCGTCGCCTGCTCGTTTCAAGCTCTCTTTCTTGTTCAGCCTGTTTTGCTTGATCAGCCTTAATTCGCTGTTCTTCTTCCCACTTACGCTGAGCTTCTTCTGACTCTTTTGCTTCAATTTCAAGACGTTTAGATTCAATACGACCCTGCTTAAAATTATCTACGGCACTTGCCATCTGACCCACCTCAGAACCATACCCTAAGCACGGAACCTCAACGTTCATATCATCATTGGCCAGACGCAACATCGCATCGTTCATCAATCTGAGGGGTTTTGATATACTCCTTGAGACGATAAATATAACAAAGGTAAGAAGAGTGACGGCAATAGCAACGACACTAAAAATCAGGACACTCAAAAATGCTGTTGAAGCCTTATCACCGGCATCAGACACAATATCGGCAGATACAATATCTTCAACAGACTTAATTAAATCAATTTTTTTTGTCGACATGTCGTACCACTCCATGCCTGTATAACCGGAGCCCGTCATATCGCCTCCTTCCATATCTGTGATAAAAATACGGACATCTTCAGCATCAACGATAGCATTCCCAGTCACTGTATTAGCATATGCCTCACTATTCTCTGTGGTTGCCATACTGTGAAAAACAGTTAAAAATGTATCTTGTGCACCTTTCAGATGCAAGAATTCAGAGTATGCCTCTGGTGTAAAAAGACCATTGCTGAAGGCAGTAACAACGAGAGACCTCTCATTAGCGCTCATCTGCTTTACTTTTAACAATATTGCCAGGGACGAAAGTTTAGCACTCATCTCTGCACTCGCTGCAAGACCAACCATTTGGTCAACCAAAGCAGTCATGTCGCTTTCGATCTCTAAAAATTGTAATGAGAGCTGTTGATCTAAAGGAACCAATGGCTCTAGTACATTCCTATCAACATAGTTCATCGCTTCTCGTCTGGCGACTTCTCTATTAAAAGCACGAAAATCAATATCTAAAAGAAAGTTTCGAACTTGTTGAACACGACCGATAGAATCCTTAGCCGTAGTAGCTGCCTGGAAAAACAGATCACCATAATCACTCAAATCCTCATTTAGCGCCTGATCTAAGCTAAGCACCGCCTGATCTGTGGCACTCCATTGGGCATATAGAGTATTTCTAATCTTTTCTTTACCTTCTTCCCCTATAAAAGCAGCACTTAATCCTCTTTCTTTTTGAATTTCGTGAATAGCGTTACCGACCAACTTTGATATTTCAGCAAGACGAACTATTTGTACATTACGTCGATAATCCTGATAGGCGCCATATGAGTTATATATTGAAAATAACAAAAGTGCTAAAATTGGAACGAATGCAAGACCACCAATGCGCCCTGCCAGGCTATAACGATTTAAAAATTCTTCAGCTTTTTCCCCAAAAACCCCTTTAAAAAAACCATACATAGCGTTAATTACCTGCATCATTATTGTAATGTCACAAAACTTATAAATTTCTTATTTATTAATAATGAGTCAAAGAAACAGAGTACTATAACATCAAGAAAACAAACCTATTATTTACAATTATCCAAACCAGACTCTTCAATTATCTAGCTCGGAGGCACTAAAAAACCCAATTTCCCGGAACCATAACGAGGAAGCCCTACATCAAAATACATCTCTTGATCAATGTTAGCTAGCAATTTCGATATCGAATCAGGCAGGCCACTACTAACAGAATGAAATGAAGAAAACTTGAGGTGATCTGAGCCTCGAAGCATAAAAAGTCTTGATATAATATTCATGACTTCTTTTATATTAGAAATCATCATCTCTTCTAAGCTTCCAGACTGTATAGCGTCTTCCGCAACAGGTGGCGGAAGCATAGTCATTGAGCTCCCCAAATATGCGCAAAATCGTATATCACAGACCACCAGTGTAGCTGGCTCATCATCATCATTAAGATACAATCCAAAAAAGATATCTTTCCCATCTAAAGCAATTGAATCACAGCCATTCACCTCTAAGTCTGCAAAAAGCATACCCAACATATTTTTCAACTCTGCTTTTGACGGTGTACTAAAACTCACAACAAACTCCCGGATTGGTTTTTTTAAAAAAATGACTTTAATGCATCAAATACCGTCTCAGCTGTAAACGGCTTAACGATTAAAAATTTAGCACCCAGCTCTTCAGCCTTCATACGCATTTCATCAGAGGATTCTGTTGTAACAAAACCAAAGTCGACTGCAATACCTTCATCATTGAGAGCCGCGAGCAACTCAATTCCAGACATATTAGGCATATTCCAATCACACAAGACTAAATCTGGAGATTCCTCCCTAATTTTTTCCAAACCAAGCTGCCCGTCGGCAGCCTCGATAAAGTCCGCACTAAATCCGGCAGCCTTGACCATTTTCTTAACAATCATTCGCATGGCGACACTGTCGTCAACAACAAGCACTTTCATTTACCAACTCCACTATTACTTACACATCGGAAATACTGCCATATTACTAACAATACCCACTAAAAAAACGAACTAATCTTAATTTTTAACATCAAGCTAATTTTACGTAATACACAGAACCCTTCTCATTTTTCTTTACAAAATGCCCCCCACTATTATCAAGAAATTCTGTAGCACCAATCACCAAAGCGCCATTTGGCAGCAGCATTTCAGCAAGATTATCGAACAATAATAGCCTGGTTTTATCTTCAAAATAGTTAACGACATTTCGACAGAAAATAATATGGAATTTTTCTACTGGCTTTTCAAGTTCCAATAAATTTCTCTTACTAAATGAAACGAGCGATTTCAGATCAGACTTAACCTGGTATCGACCGTCTATATAATCAAAGTAATGTTTTATTTTTTCTTCCAACAAACCCCGCTTGACCTCAAACTTGGAGTACCTTCCTTTGGTGGCAAAAGCTATAACATCAGAAGATATGTCAAAAGCACTAATTTCTGCCCTGCAACTTTTAAAGTCAAAACACATTTCTTTCAAAACCATGGCGATGCTATAGGCTTCTTGACCACTAGAACATGCAGCACTTGCTATTTTTATCACTCCGTTATGATTCTTTCTAAG
>JBFHDT010000023.1:0-13342 GCA_041584575.1 Porticoccaceae bacterium | reverse complement strand
CGCGTTGGTGATGAAAAACTCACCTCAATACATCGAAGTCCTGTTTGGCGTCTTGCACGCCGGGCTGACCGCTGTGCCCGTCAATGCCAAACTTCACCGTCGAGAATTCGCCTATATTCTGGAAAATAGCGCCGCCAGCCATGTCTTTATTACCGGTGATTTTAGTGAGACTATCGGTGAAATAGCCAACACTATCGGCACATTGAAATCCTTTATCAGCGTTAACTCGGCGGCTTTTCAACAGATCTATCAATCACCACCTTTAGCCCTGCAACACTGTGAGCCCAATGCCATTGCCTGGCTGTTCTACACCAGCGGCACCACCGGCCAGCCCAAAGGCGCAATGCTCAGTCATCGCAATTTAATGGCGATGACCCAAAGTTACTTCGCCAGTGTTGACACCATTGAACCCGGCGCCACCCTACTACACGCTGCCCCCATGTCCCACGGCTCCGGTCTTTACGCCTTCCCCACTATTGCCGCTGGCGCTCATCAGGTGGTTTCCCAAAGTGGCAGCTTTGAGCCAGAAGAAATTCTCCAACTCATTAAACACTATCCGCAGGTGTCGATGTTTGCCGCACCAACTATGATTAAACGCATGGTCGAAACACCTGCAGCAGACGATGAAAACACCGACAATTTAAAGGTGATGATCTACGGCGGCGGACCGATGTATGTCGCCGATATAAAGGCGGCAATGAAGCGCTTCGGCAATAAGTTTGCGCAAATCTACGGCCAGGGCGAAACGCCGATGACCATCAGTTGTCTCAACCGCGCAGACCACCTCGGACGCGACGATTTGCCACTCGACGAACTCCTCGCCTCGGTTGGCTGTGCACAACTACCCGTTGAGATTCGTATTGCCGACGAAAAAGGCCAAACACTGCCCGACGGCGAAATCGGTGAAATCCTGGTCAGTGGTGATACCGTAATGCGCGGCTACTGGCAAAACCCCGAGGCAACGGCAAAGACCATCGTCGACGGCTGGCTCTACACCGGCGATATGGGAATGCTCAACGCTCAGGGTTATTTAACATTGAAAGACCGTTCGAAAGATTTAATCATTAGCGGCGGCACCAACATTTACCCCCGTGAAGTCGAAGAAATTCTTCTCGAGCACCCCGATATTGTTGAAGTCTCTGTGATCGGCAAAGCCGACCCCGACTGGGGCGAGGAAGTCGTCGCCTTTGTTGTACTGCGCGAAACGGCGACACTCGACAGGGTAAAACTTGATGCTTTCTGCATCGACAATATGGCGCGCTTTAAGCGTCCCAAGCAATACCATTTTGTCGAACAACTGCCGAAAAATAATTATGGGAAAATTCTTAAAACCCAATTGCGAGCTTTACTGAAATAAACACTGTACCGCTGTACCATAGCTAAGCACATGACGAGCTGAGCATCAGGGAGGCGTAGTGGCCAGCAACAAATTACCGCTTGTAGAACCAATAGGGACTTATCCCGATGGCCAGCAAAGCTCCGGGTTTAGCGCCACGACTCGCCCTCCTTCATTCAACAAAAAAGCTCCCTGGTACCACGCCCAACGTTTTCGGATTTTTTTTACCACCTCACTACTGTGTGCCTCTTTGGGTCTGATTTTCGATTTTAGTCGGCCTGCCGTTTTCAGTAGTTCTACTGTTTTACTCACTGTTACCCCCGACCGCATTGGCGCTGAAGTAGAAGACCCAAGCCTGCAACACGCCCTGATACAGAAGAAGCTACTAAGCGCCAAAGCAACGATCGACGACACATTAAGACAACTTAAATTTGAGGGCTATTCTCCCGAGCAGTTACCAGATAGCGCACAGTTTCAAACAATGCTCAGCGTTGTTCCCCTCGAAGCAACCAATTTGGTTGAAGTCAGCGCCGAAGGTGGCAACGCTGAAATACTCCCCGTGCTGCTCAACACCCTCGTCTCAACCTATGCTCAGTCTCGCAGTGAGGCCATCACCGCCGCTGTAGCCGGCACCAGCAGCGCGCTCCTGAAACAGCAGCTCGAAATAGAACAGCAAATCACCCTCAAGCGTGAAGAAATTGAGGACTTTCGTGCCGATAACAACATTTTGTCTCTGGGCAGAGATGAAAATGAAGTCTTCGCCAAACTCAACGGGCTAACAAAAGCATTGAATAGCGCTCTTGAGAAACGCGTTACCAGCAAAGCTCAACTTGATGCTATACAGGCCGCTGCCGCTCAGGGCAAAACCCTCATAGCCCCCAGCGATGAGCGAGCCTTTTCAAGCTTACAGCTACGGCAACGAAAGCTTCGCGATAAACTCACGGAACTCGACAACAGATACACCCGAGACTACATGGCTTTGCATCCAGAGATGAAAGTCATTCCCGAGCAATTAGCCGCCGTAGAAAAACAAATTGAAGAGAAAGAGGCCGCAGGCAAATCTCTCGTACTCACTAGCGCATCGCGTGACTACCTGGCCGCCAAAAACGCAGAAATCGCCCTGCAACAACAGCTTGACGATTACAAGCAAACTGCACTAGATTTTAGTAACAGTTTTTCTCTACACGAAGCAAAAAAAGAGGAGTTAATTCAGCTAGAGGAACACAAGCGCGTCATACAACAACACATCACCGAGCTCCGCGTTGAACAACAACAGAAATATCCACAAATTGATGTGATTGAGCCGGCCTATCCTTCCAGCAAACCCATTTACCCCTATTACTGGCGAGATGCCGCTTACATCGTCGGGGGCTCACTACTACTCGGCTTACTCGCTATTTGGTTGTACGAGTTTTTGCGCCGCCCTCAACCTCAAGTTGAACGCTACCCGCCACCACCCAATTACGTCACTGTGCTCGACCCCAGGTTGACGACAACAGATCAGGCAATAACTCAAGCTGGCATCGCGAATCAACTAAATGACGAAACAAGTACACCACAGAGGTATCTTCCCGACAATATTAAGCCCAGTACTGCCTTGCGAGAACTTGACGAAACAACACTAAAGATCCTGCTAACCGCTGGAGACCTACCCTCACAGCAGCTTATTGCTCTGTTGCTATCAGGCGTGAGGCCTGATGAACTTTCTGGATTATCAGCAGATAACTTCGTACTTACCGGGCAAGCCCATGAGCAACAAATAGTACTCAATACGCCTCACCCCAGAATTTTAGCTCTGCCCTCTGTTTTACAACCGCTGCTGGAAAAAACAAAAGGCGCCCCCCAATGGGCGGATAACGCTGAACGGACTGACACAGCCTACTTTAATGCCATGCTTAACTGCGCCGCTATCGATGCTGGGCTCGATAATCCTTCAGCCATCGACAGCACTTCATTACACCAAAGTTATATTTGTCATCTGGTTCGCTCAGGTATCAAGTTATCGGAGCTAAGGGAAATTGTCGGGCAACTGTCTCCCCTGCAATTGACGCAATACGGTCAGTTATCACCGCCAGGTCCAGGCTTACCCGCAAAAGAAATCGAAACCGCTCACCCTGCATTAAATGTGCTCAAACACACTGGTGAGCGAGCTCAGTATCACTAAGCTCACACCCATAGCTGATCCGTACTCTCGTTCCATTGTTGTATAAACCTGCGCTACGCGCTCGGTGCCGCTGGGTTTTTCAGCCCCTTAGCCAAGGTCTTTGGCATCAAGTCCTGCAGTTGCTCCTGAGTCCAGCGGGTGTCACTGAAAATACTGCGCTCTTTAGTCGGCAGAGAAACGAGGGTGATTTCGCCACCGCCAACAATAAAGTCGCGGCCATTGATATGCGAAGCCGCATCGGTACACAGAAAAACCACCAACTGTGAAACTTGCTCCGGAGCAAATGTGTCAGAATCTTCGGTCATCTCTTCAATTTCAAACATAAACTCAGGCAGAGGCAGTTTGCCAGCGCGGGCCATTTCCAAAGCTTTTTTCATATCGACAGCGCCGGCCATACGCGTACCCGCGCGTGGGCGAATGGCATTGGTAGTGACATTATAGGGCCCTAACTCCAACGCCAGGGTGCGAGAAAAGCCGACAATGCCTTCTTTCGCAGCCGCATAATTAGAGGCGGCATAGCCACCCAAACCAGCTTCAGACGCGGTATTTACAATGCGACCACTGCCTTGCTTACGAAAAATGTCCGCCGCCTGCCTGGTCACAGCAAACAAGCCTTTGAGGTGTACGGCGATAACGCTGTCCCACTCTTCCTCGCTCATTTTCACAAACAGCTGATTGCGGATATTGCCGGCATTATTGACAACAATGTCAAGTCGGCCAAAAGCCTCCAGTGCTTGCTGTACCATACCGTCACCATCGGCCACACTCGTGACATTGCCGTAGTTGGCAACCGCCTCACCACCAGCGGCAATGATTTCATTGACCACGTCATCTGCTGGGCTGGCGTCATCACCTGCCCCGAGCACGGAACCACCGAGGTCATTGACCACCACTTTTGCGCCTTCCGACGCCAGTGCCAGTGCGTGTGTACGACCCATGCCTCGGCCTGCACCCGTTACGATGGCCACTTGCCCCTGCAATAAATTTCCCATTTTTAACTTTACCTTTATCAGTGATTAATTTTTTAATGATTAAATAGTTACGCCATTGTAAAAAAGTCATGCTATTACTGGCGAGAAATAGCCCCTAAATTTTTAGCCTTCACCAAATATGCATTCCTTTTAAATGAAACTGGCACCGCAACAGTGAAGACTTTATGATTAAGTTATTCTAAAGGACTACCCTACGAGAAACGAAGCCCATAAAAATATAAAAGTCAGATTACACTCATGCAAAAGCAACATATTCTCGATGGTATACGCGTACTCGATTTTTCCCAACATGTCGCAGGACGTAGTGCCCATCGTATGATGACAAAAATGAGTACTGAAGTTATCCAGCTTGAGCTGGTATCCTTCGGTGAGCAAATTCGCCAAGTCGGTTTGAAAATCAATGTTCACAGTGTTGATTTTATTCAGCAAAACCGCGGCAAGCAGAGTGTCTGTGTCGATATGAAAAAAACGAGGACCGAGAAATAGCCTAGGGCCTGGTAAAACAGACCGACATTGTGCTCGAAAATTTTGCCCACGGCACCATCGTCCTGCTGGGTTTACGCTGGAAAAAAGTACAAGGACTCAACCCTGCGTGCATTACGTGCTCCGTTTCCACTCTCGAGCAAACGGGGTAACACCATGAGCGGCGCTCACGCCTGACCGCCACCACGGCGCTATTAGCCCCTCGAGGTCTATAAAAGCAAAGGGGGTTACGTCGTATTAATTGCAATTTAAACACCCTTAAAACACAAGGCTTGCTGATTAATGAGCCATTGCCCAGCACACACAATAATTAAAGGCAGTCACTTAACAGAAGGAAAGCCCCATGAATAAAGTCGCACTAGTCACCGGAGCTAGCCGAGGCATCGGCCGCGCCATCGCCGTCGCCCTGGCAGAATACAACTATAACGTTGCCTGTTTTGCCCGTGATAAAACCAAACTCGAAGAGACTGTGTCGCTGATTGAAGCCGCTGGCGCCAAAGCCAGTGTACACACCGGCGATGTCAGCAGCGATGATGATCTGCAACAACTGGTCGATGACGTCAGCACGCTGTATGGGGGTATTGATGTGCTGGTTAACAATGCGGGCATTACTGAGGGTGCAGCGGCAAAAGACATTACACCTGAGCGTTTTCGCGAAGTACTTAACGTCAATCTGGTAGCCCCCTGGGTGCTGGCCCGTGCGGCGCAACCGGTAATGAAAGCCCGAGGTGGTGGCGTGATTATTAATGTTGGCTCGACCTACGGCTCCACCGGCGTTGCCAACAACTCGCCCTATTGCAGTTCAAAAGCCGGCATTGAAGGTTTAACCCGCGCCCTGGCTCGAGAGTGGGCGAGAGACCAAATACGCGTTATTTGCGTGGCTCCGGGCTTTGTTAAAACCGATATGGTGGGCGACAACTTTGGTGGTACCGAGGTAGAGAATCTGGTGGTATCGCGCATTCCTATGAAACGTTTTGGTGAAGCGGAGGAAATCGCCCAATTAATTGCATTTTTATCGACCTCAAAAGCCGGTTTCGTGACAGGTGAAACCCTGGTTATCGATGGCGGCCAACGCTCATTGCTCTAAGTACTAACCATTGCCAATTTGCCTATATCGGCCCTTGAGCCTTGTACTACTTCCCATTTGCGTAACTTTTGGTCATCATTGCTGGCTGACTATTATCGGTAGCGGCCCTGTAAGCCGCCAAAACAATCAATGAGTAAACAAGACGTTGGCGTTAAACGCTTTAGCAACGAAGAGAGTTCTAACAGAATTGGTCGCATCCCTACCCCTACCGGCTACCCCGGTTTAGGCGACATTAATAGCTACCTTATTTTCCCCGAGCAGCCCGGTGGCGAATTAATTCTCATCGATACTGGTATTTGTTCAGATGAGGCCTGGCAGGTTCTCAATGATGGTCTTACAGAGTTAGGTTTGCGGGTTGAAGATATTGATAAGATTCTTCTGACCCACGGCCATACCGATCATTACGGACAAGCCCAGCGCATACATGAATTATCAAACTGCCAGCTTTGGGCCCATGAAAACCTCTGGCTCACGAACGAACGTATGCGTCCGCCGCCAGAGCGCAAAGAACTAGAGTTGTATTACTACGCACTCTGGGGTGTTGACCGAGCACTTGCCGACAAGGCTATTTCACGCCGGGCAAAAATCGCCGATTTATACCACCCCATGGAACCGGATCATCTCCTCAAAGATAACGAGATCGTTTCCATTGCTGGCTTTGACTTGAAAACCATACACACACCGGGGCACTGTCCCGACGAAGTAGTTTACTGGCAGGAAGATCTAAAAGTGTTCTTTTCCGGTGATCACCTGCTACCTGATATCACGCCCGTCTGCCTGACTCAAATACCCCGAAAGACGGGCGATGCACGGCCCCGGGTACTCAGTGAATATCAAGACTCACTAGCCAAAGTGGCGCCTTATCCGGCTCGGGTAACCTACCCTTCCCACGGCGCACCGATTACAGATCACTTGGAATTGATCAAATCCTATGGCCTTTCGACTGATCGACGCCTGCTAAAAATCAGTCGTATTCTCGAAGCTGGCGGTCCGATGACACCGATGGCCGTTGGCAAAGAACTGTTTCCTAAAGCCTGGAAAGAACAAATCGTACCGGTGATGTCCGAAATTATCGGTCATTGCGATATTCTTGAAGACGCAGGTCATCTGGTTGCAACTGAAAACAATGGCGTCATCGAGTACCACTATCGCTCAACGCCCGCACCCGGCTAATCAGGCTTACACCTGCACCACTCAGAAGTGCTCACAAGAGCACTTGCGTATGCGAATTTAAAGAACACACAGCAGTCATAAAAAAAACAGAACACTATGCACTAATTACGTAGATCGTGAATTTTTGTTTACAGAGCTCAAACAAGCTTCTCACCATGCCCATCAACCGCTCCTAGGTAATGAACTCGCCCAGCCACCAACTTGGAAAACCCCATCAAAGACTCGCGTTTTCTACCCTCTGTTAAAGCACTGATAAGCAATGTCGATTTTGAAGAGGCTCCAGCTGCCTTTGCACAAAAATCGCAAACACCAGTGGCGAGATCCATAACCCACTCAAGGGCGGACAGTTCAATTTTGCATTAGCCAAGGCTTCAACTATCAGCAAGGTTTTTCGATACACAGTAAAATCCGATGGCTTTTTACCCGCCAAAGCTGGCACAATAGCGACCCGCCGTTTGGCGGATTTAGATCCAACTACGCCTCCGTAGCTCAGCTGGATAGAGTAACCGGCTTCGAACCGGTTGGTCGGGAGTTCGAATCTCTCCGGGGGCGCCATCTTTCAGCTACACCACCTATCCCCATTCAAAACGAGCCACAATGTTTAACTTCCTTGATTGCGGGTAGTTACACAACATGTCATTGCCTTCTTTTTTTCAGAACCGCACAAGAGCAGAGCAAGACACTATTAACCCTGCACAAATCAGCCCGCAAAAAAAACCCGCAAAAATTTGCGGGTTTTTTACGTACGCCTAATTACTAATGACTTTGAGAGGCTTTTCCATTGGCCAAGGCAGCCTGAGCAGCTTTGTACTTAGGCACTAACAACCAACGAGCCAGTGCGGGCATCACGATAATTGCAGCCAACATATTAACCACAAACATGAAGGTCAGCATAATACCCATATCGGCCTGGAATTTAAGGGGTGCAAATATCCACGCACCAACGCCAACACCGAGAACCACACCGGTGAAAATAACCGGGCGCCCTGTTGTATGCATAGCGTGTATGAAGGCATCTTCGATAGACTCACCCTCCTCAATATAGTGCCCAAGCTTACTGTAAATATACACCGCGTAATCGACACCCACACCCACACCAAGTGCGACAACAGGCAAGGTATTCACCTTAAGTCCAATACCCAGAATCGCCATTAATGCATAACAAAGTATCGACACCATCGTCAGCGGTAGGACAATACAAAGCATGCCACCGAAGGATCTAAAAGTAAGGATGGCCAGGGCAATAATGGCCGAGTACTCCCAAAACATAATGGGTAGTTGAGCGTCTTCCACGGCGTCATTCGTCGCTGCAATAATACCCACATTACCGGTCGCCAAGAGTGGATTAAACTTCTCTATAGGTAAAGTCGACTCAAAAGCGGCAATGCCTTTGATGATCGTATTAATGGTTTCGGCCTTGTGATCCTCGGTAAAAATATTAATCGGCATAGCTTTACAGGCCGCATCCATAAACTCGTCACCGCCTGCACCCATATGATAAAGAGAGGAAGACATCGTGCTCGAATTGCGAGACAGGGCAAACCAGCGGGGGCTACCTTCATTATTGGCGGTTAGAATCACTTTCATGTTGTCGACTAAAGACCTCACCGACTTAACTCCCGGTAGGTTACGCACATGCCAGGCAAAGCGATCAATCTCATTCATCACATCGAAATCGACACAAGCATTATCTTGCGATTCGATCACCAAACTAAGCTTATCGACACCCACCGAGAAACGTTCGGTGATAACGCGACTATCAACATTGTAGCGAGCGTCTTCGCGCAACTCTGGGATACCCGTTTGAGAATCACCAATTTTCAAATCATTATTGGCAATACCTCCCCAAATTGTTGCGATAACACATAGCACGAGAACAACAATGGAAGGTTTAGTATGGGTCAACTTGCCCAATATTCTCCACCACCTGTCTCGACGAATTTCTCCCCGTTCATGCTTGGCTCGCAACTTGTCGAGTTTGCTGGGATTGATATAAGAGAGAAGAATTGGCAGCAGCACCATATTAGTAAAGATAATGGATGCGACACCCAAGGTAGCCGCAATAGCCATTTCCTGAATAATACCAATATCGATTAATAGCACTGTTAAAAAACCAACCGTGTCACTAATCAAGGCGATAATGCCAGGAATAAAGAGCGCGTGAAAAGCTCTCTGAGCTGCAGTCATGCCGCTAACACCGACGGCCTTTTCTGGCGGAGGATCAACCGGGTTGCCCCAGTCATCTTCGACGCCACCATACATGGTCTGCCAAAGCCAGGCATTAATTTTCTGAATACCGTGGCTGACAGCAATTGAAAACACCAGGAATGGCACCAAAATACTCATCGGGTCAAGGCTGAAACCCATTAACGGTAATAAGCCCATTTGCCAAACAACGGCAACTAATCCGCTAAGCAAGGGTAATATAGTAGCTTTTATAGACCCGGTATAAACGTAAAGAAACAAACCGGTAAAAATAAAAGTTACGCCAAAGAACAGCATAACGACCCGTGCACCGTCAGCAATATCACCTGTAGACTTAGCAAAACCAATTATCCGCACACTAATATTGTCGGTTTCAATAATGCTACGAATCTTATCTTCGAGATCTTGAGAGACTTTTTGGTAATCCAGAGGCTCCCGAGTGGAGGGATCCATATCCAGTAATTCAACGCGTATCAAAGCACTAGAAAAATCATTGGCAACCAGGCTGCCAAGCCTACCTGACTTGATAATATTATTACGCAGTATCGGCCACCATTCATCAGTCGGTCGAAACTCGGCGGGTACAACATTACCCCCCGCAAAGCCATCTTCAACTAACTCGATATAGCGAACATTAGGTGTCAAGATGGAAGTCACAGTATGTCGTGCCACTCCCGGTAAAAAGAAAACTTCTTCATTCGCTGCTTTCAATGCCTCAAAAAATTCGGCATTAAAGATATCGCCTTCATCCTGAGTCAGGGCAACAATTAACTGATTACCACTGCCAAACTCCTCTCTATATTTTATAAGAGTCTGTAAATAGCCGTGTTTTAAAGGCAGTAATTTTTCAAAACCTGCTTCCATTCTCAATGAGGATGCGTGATACCCCATAAACAGGGTCACCAGACAAAACATCAACAAAATCAAGATACGATTGGAAAAAAGTTTGTCCTGAACCCAGGCTGTAATTTTAGTTTTTAGCATTACTACTACCCTATTTTTCTTTATTTGATAGAAGGAGTTAGCGTTGCTGACTTAACGACTAGCAATTCGCTTACGCCCAATAAAGCCATTAATAAAAAAATAAATGACGTACTAACGAAGCGAAATCGTTTTTACACCAGAACTACCGAATAACAACAATTCACCGTCTCTTATAGTTTGTATTGACATTAGTGAATCAAAATGAGGATAGGGCATCTTTTCTGCAACCATTGCTCCTTTATCCATTCGTAATATTGTGCCACTTGCACCTGCAAAAATTAAAGTTCCATCTGTCGTTTCTATGCAGTCAAAAATATTGGCAATGGTCCCCGTTTCAATTTTGTCCCAGCTTTGACCACCGTCCGACGAACGATACAGATTGCCCCGCAAACCATATATAAAGAGCTCACCAGTGTTCAACTCTTTAACACCAAAGAAAGAGCCTGTGTATGGAGAGTCCACAACCTGCCAGCGATCAACACCCTCAGCTGTATCATCAAAAACAAGAATAGTACCGAGCTCACCCACGATGAGCAGCTTGCCTTTATAGAAAATCATGCTGTTAAAATTTGGTTCTGGTTCCATTTCTTTGCTTTCCAGCAAGTCATATAGGCCATCGGAGGTTTCTACCTCCTCCCAGTTGTCACCACCGTCACTGGTCGTTAGCATTAAGCCGTAGGCACCAATGGCGTAACCGTTATTTTTATCTTTAAAGACGATATCGAGTATCGGTTTTGGGATATCACCACCGGTAATGGGGTCTTCGTATTGAATCTCCCAATTTTCACCGCCATCAACGGTATGAAGAATCAAGGTATCATGACCGCCAACCCAGCCTTCTTTATCATCGATAAAAAAGATAGTCGTCAGCAAGGATTGTGTTGGCGAGTTTGACTGCTGCCAGTTTATTCCGTCACTCGAAAAAACAATGTTTCCATATAAGCCCGGTGCAAGAAAACGCTCGCCACGGTGTGTTGAGTCTGTCAACAATATCTCATTAACAAGTTCTGACTTCATTACTGGCATTTGCAATGACTGTTCTGAGATAGCAAAACTGGTTACAGACAACAATATTGCACCAGCAACAGTACGTCCTAGTAAACTTATACTAGACTGTTTCGCCCTAACGCTTTTCAACTTCAACTGGAAATACTTCAACTCTCCACCCCTTAAGTTCTGGCCAATCTATTGATATTCAGTGTCAAAAAGTAGCAGTTCTAAGACTTATATAAAGATAATTTGACTCATCCCCTAATGACAACTGATTTACATATTGTAAGTTATTGGTCTTATAAACTCTATTTATTTTCTATTTAAATCCCCTCCTATATAGCCTTATATAGTTGACCTCTCTTGCTCACGCGGGCCACTGTCGATCTTTTAGGCATAAAAAATGGCAGGTGTTATCCACCTGCCATTTTTTATTACGCTTAAAGTTACCTTACACCGTTACGCCGAATTGAAGCAGGGGTGAAGTATTTATCTTCCCAGCGACCAGTAAAGTCCGGCGGACTATTCTTATCAAATAAAAGGGCTAGCATACGCCCTGCTTGCATATCATATTGAAATTCTGCAGCAGGAGCCATAAAGCCGATGTCGTAGTACATAACATCGTGGTCTTCCCAGTAGCGCCAAATGTCACCGCGTCGATCATAGCCATCAGCCGTCATAATGAAGTAGGAATCCTCATCCAGATACATCACACGTCGTGCATAATCATGACTTGTACCCTCTTTTAATGTACCCTCAAGCACCCATACGCGGTGCAGTTCATAACGAGCATATTTCTGGTCCAAACGACCTTCATCAGTAATAACGTTTTCTGGAATAGCATCGGGCGCGTGAAGCTTGTAGGCATTATAAGGAACATACATCTCCTTCCTACCAAGCATTTTCCAGTTAAACCTATCATTTGGCCCATTGTAGCCCCACTTTTGATCAGTCGTCGCCAAACCATCACTTGCTGTTAAAGGGTTGTCATAAACAATCTGCGGCGCCCTTTTTACGCGACGTTGACCCGGACTATAAGCCCAGGCACCACGAAACTTCTTGGTAAAAGTCACGGGGTCTTTTGCAAGAACCACCTGCCCTGCAACCTTCGCCGGTGCTAGCAGCGTTTGGTAATAGTGAAGGTGGTCTGTTTCGGGATCAAAGTTTTCAATCTCAGGGTCACTGTATTTATAGTGTTGCTGAATCGAAAGTTGGTTAATTGTATATTTACCTGTTGAAGTAATGGCCAGAGTTTGCTCCATACTATCAACCCAAACATTCAACGGACGAGTTGCCTGATTTATCAGCAATTCATTGCCATTTTTAGGGATAGGGAAAGCCCAAGAGTGGTAAGCATTCTTAAAACCAACTATGCCTTGCCCTTTATCGGATGCCAATACAATTTCTGCGGTAGCAGCATTGTTTAAAGCCGCCTCGTAAATATAAGGCTTATAAACCGCCGTACGGCGGGTTTGATAGACGTTCATATACCAATCGGGATAGGTTTTGAACATCGCCTTTTGGCCATCACTCAATTTGTCGGCATAATCATTGTAGTTTTGGGCAGTGATTTTAAATAGCACTTTGTCATCGGGGAAGGGATCGGGGTGATAGGTACCCGGTTCAAAGCCAGCGGGGGGCTGCAACCGCTCATTTTTCCATTCAGGGATTGTTCCCTCGGCATTGCCAGCGCGTATAGCGCCAGTAGGCGTTAGCTCAGTACCTTCAAGACCTAATTTGGCAATTTCTTCGGGGCCAACTTTAGCAAAGGCAAATGGCGAGGTGGCACACAGGGCGAAAGCACCTGCTGTGACCAGCCCTTTTAACCTGCCTAATTTTTTTATTTCAGTATGATTACTCATCGTTACTTCCTACCTCATAAATTATTTTTATGTGCTTTTTCTTCAAACAGTCTCACAAACAGAGCT
>JBFHDT010000022.1:0-13730 GCA_041584575.1 Porticoccaceae bacterium | reverse complement strand
GTGGTCGGAGCCATCGCCGGGCCGAGATTGCTAACATTGCTTGGCGTGAACGATGAGCGCCTGCAGGGCTTTACTCTGGGCATCAATGCCCACGGTGTCGGTACGGCGCGGGCCTTTGATATCAGCCCCCTTTGCGGCGCCTTTTCAAGTCTAGCACTGGGCCTGACGGGTGTGTTGACTGCACTAACGTTGCCAACCCTGTTGCTATGGTTATCCAAAGTTTTGTAAACGCTAATTTCACAACAATGGCAGCAGCAAAATTGAGGCGAAAAAAAAGCCCGGTTAAAGGCTTTTTCCAGACTTTTAGTTGGCTTATTTTAGCCAGCATCATCCACAGATGCTTTCAATAGCTCCACTTCAAAGATCAGTGTTTGATTAGGGCCAATCAAACCACCGGTACCACCCGGGCCATAAGCCAAATCAGCCGGCACATAAAGCTCCCACTTGGCACCTTCCTTCATCAACTGTAATGCTTCAACCCAGCCAGGTATGACCTGAGTGACGCCAAACTGTGCTGGCACACCGCGCTTAAAAGAACTATCAAACTCTGTACCGTCAAGTAAGGTGCCTTTGTAGTGCACTTCTACTGTATTTTCAGGCGTCGGAATAGCACCAGTACCAGCCGTTAAAATTTTGTATTGCAAACCGCTTTCTAATACCACGACACCCTCTTTCTTAGCATTCTCTGCCAAAAAGGCCTCACCTTCTTTGATATTAGTTTCTGCCACCAGCTTCGCACTCGCTTCCTGTTCTGCCATCACCTTGGCCTGGAAAGCTTCGATCACCGCTTTGACTTCGGCCTCAGATAGTTTTGGCTCATTTCCTGCCACAGCATCACTCAAACCCAGTGTCAGTGAAGGGATATCAACCTCAAAAGCCTCACCCTTAATCTGTGAACCAATATTGGTACCCATGATGTAACTGACTTTCTGTATTTCTGAATCCAGTGCCACTGCCGCTGCAACGGATACATCTGCCTTCGGTTTGCTAGCCTCTTCACAGCCCACAAGAATTAGTGATGCTGCGAGGGCAATCGGTAAAACTTTTATTTTCTTGAGCTTCATTTAAATATCCTTGGTTTTAATAAGTGCCCTGTCGGCTCTTTTTTGTGGGCAAATAATACCCGATTGAATTAACTAAACACTATTTTTGTCAGCCATTACGACTCACGGCGATAGAGTAAATCCCACACCCCGTGGCCCAGGCGTTGCCCACGTTTTTCAAACTTAGTGATGGGGCGATAGTCGGGCCGTGGTGAATAAACTTTATCACTCGCTAAATTGACAAAGCCTTCAACCTCATCCATGACTTCAACCATATACTCTGCGTAGGGCTGCCAGTCAGTCGCCATATGAAACTGACCACCTGCGGTGAGCTTTGCGCCGATTTTATTGACAAACGCTTGCCTTACAATACGGCGCTTGTTGTGCTTCTTTTTATGCCAGGGGTCAGGAAAATAGAGCTGCACTCTGTCCAAACTCCCATCAGGAATACAGTCGTCCAACACATCCATGGCGTCGGCTAAAAAAACACGCAAATTGGATAAGCCCAGCTCAGCAGCGCGATTCACCAATCGCCCGGCACCAGGCGGATAGACCTCAATGCCGACAAAATCCTTATCGGGCTCATTTTGGGCCATCGCTAACAGTGAGTCGCCCATGCCAAAACCTATCTCCAACACTACGGGTGCCACCCGGCCAAAAACTACCGTCCAGTCAGCTATCGAGCCGTCAAACAAGCTCAGACGAAAGTTGGGCCAATGCTCTTCAAGTGCTCGCTGCTGGCCCTCTGTCATACGACCACTGCGCAGAACATAGCTACGGATGGATTTTTTCTTGTACTCGGGTCGAAAATTTGCCACTACTGTCATTTTTACGTTCACCGCCTAAAGTGACATATTGCCAGGCTAGCCCAGCCCAACAGGAAAAAAAAGCCACCTATCGGCACACACATCCCGAGCCAGCTTTTCTGGGTCAATGCGAGAAGATAGAGGCTGCCACTAAAGAACACCATGCCCATCAGAAACAAATAGGCTGCCACCACGGCCCAGCGTTCTGCATGAGGCTTCGCCTCACCGGTCGACGCAAAGAAGGCACAGGCCAATAAGCCAACAACGTGAAACATTTGGTAACGGACGCCGGTGTGCCAAAATTGCATAGCCTCAGGGGCTATTAAAGTCTTTAAACCGTGGGCGCCAAAAGCGCCGAGAGCAACGACCAGAAAACCGTTGATTACCACCAACAGTGGCAGCGAACGACTACCAATAGGATTTGAACTCACTATGGGCCACCTAGCAATAAGAAAGGGATAAACATTGACCGAGCTATGTTGCGTTTAAAAAAAACCGCGAAATTCGCGGTTTTTTTTAAACATGGAGCACTATGGGTTTGCCCTATAAAGAACTCAAGCCTCGAGAAAAGTACGCACCTTTTTCATAGCATTTTGCTCAAGCTGACGAATACGCTCCGCCGACACACCGTAGATCGCGGCCAAATCGTGCAACGTTGCCTTCGCATCACTCAACCAACGCTGGCGAAGAATGTCCTGACTACGCTCATCTAACTCGCCAAGAGCGGTGACCAGGCGAGCCTTGCTATCACTTTCCCAATCGGCATCTTCAACTAGCAGAGCCGGGTCAGCCTCTCGATCTTCGAGATAGAGAGCCGGTGCCTGGTAGGCGCTCTCATCATCGTCATCGGCCGAGGCATCAAAGCCAGCATCTCGGACAGAAAGGCGTTTCTCCATCTCCCGCACATGCTTAACTTCTACACCGAGATCTTCGGCAATAGCTTTGGCTTCATCATTGCTCAACCAGGCCAGACGTTTCTTCGCGCCACGAAGATTAAAGAACAGCTTACGCTGGGCCTTGGTGGTGGCAACTTTAACAATACGCCAGTTGCGCAATACAAATTCGTGGATTTCAGCCTTAATCCAGTGCACGGCAAAAGAAATCAAGCGCACACCCTTCTCAGGATTAAAACGTTTAACCGCCTTCATAAGGCCAACATTGCCTTCCTGAATAATATCCGCCAGCGGCAAGCCATAACCATTGTAGGAGCGGGCAATATGCACCACAAAGCGCAAGTGGGCCATAATCAGCTGGCGTGCACTATCGACGTCATCCTCAAAATACAGACGTTCGGCGAGCGCTTTCTCTTCCTCGGCGGAAAGAATCGCAATCGTGCTCACACCTTGCATATAGGCGCCGAGATTGCCCCCGGGTGCCATCCATTGAATCGATTGAAGACTCGTGCTCATAACAACCTCTTAAAATCAGCGATCTAGTTTACCACTCTTGAGTTAGATAACAAAAGGCCGTAAAAGTTCATTTAAGTAGCTGTTTTGTCTAGCGAATCACGGTTCCAATTGGGCAATATGCCGACCTACCGCAAGCGCTGCGCCGACCAGGCCAAGAATACCACCAAGCGCGATTAAAACTAACATACCAGCAAGACCGATACCCTGTAGAGCGAAGTCACTTTGGTAGAGAGCCGCCAGCCGGGTTACCGTTACGCCCAACCAAAACTGAGCAATCACCACCCCCAGCCAGGCGATCAATCCGCCGAACACACCGTACCAAAGCCCAATGTAAAGAAAGGGCCGGCGCACAAAGCCATTAGTGCCGCCTACCAGCTTCACCACCAGAATCTCTTCACGGCGATTTTCTATCGCCAAACGAATCGTATTACCGACCACCAGCAGCACTCCGAGGGAAAGCGTCCCACCCAACAAAATGGTTATTTGCCGGCCGATATCGAGTATTTTCTGCATCCGCTGCAACCACTTCATATCGAGCTGTACCTCATCCACCAGAGGCTGTTTCGCCAGGGTTTTCACCAGCTGCTCGACCCGTGGCACATCGGCCTCAATGACGGCTACCGGCACCACAATTAACACCGGTGGCAGCGGGTTGTCATCGAGCAGGGTCAAAGCCTCACCAAAGCCGGCGCTATTTTGTAATGCATCAAGGGCCTGACTCGGAGAGATAAAGTGTATTTCTGCTAGCTCATCGTTCGATTCAAGCTCCTTAATCAAGCTATTGATGGCCTTATCTTTAGCCCCCTTTTTTAAGAACACAGTCATCTGCGCACTACTATCCCAACTACCACTGAGTTGTTGCAGGCTAGACACACCAACGTAGAGCATAGCCGGCAGGGCGAGGGCGATAGCAACAACCAGCATTGTCATGACACTTTGCAGGGGTTCAACGGCCATGCGGTGGAAACTTTCAGAGGCATTTTTGCGATGGTTATGAAAATAAGCTCGCACAATCGAGACCAGACTCCTGCGACTTTCCACCGCGCCACTGCGCCGGGGCTGGGGCGGCGCATCTGTTTCGATCTTATACCGAGACAAGAGCGCCAGTCTCTAACAATCGCCCGTGATCCAGAGTTAATACTCTTTCACCCATGGACGAAATCAGCGCGATATCGTGGGTCGCCACCAGCACGCTAACACCGACATTTCGAAAGTCTTCAAACAAGGTCATGATTTCCGCCGATAGCTCCGGATCGAGATTGCCCGTCGGCTCATCGGCGAGAAGAATGCGCGGGGTATGCACCACGGCCCGCGCAATGCCGATGCGCTGCTGCTCACCGCCCGATAATTGCACGGGGTTGAGCTTTTCTTTACTCAGCAAACCAACCTTATCGAGCGCGGCTCGCACACGCCGTTCAATATCTCGGTGCTGGGCGCCGGAAACCTGCATGGGCAGAGCTACATTATCGAACACGGTGCGGTCAAATAGCAGTTGGTGATTTTGAAAAACCACACCAACACGCCGTCGATAGTAAGGTATCTGGCTTTTGTGCAGGCGATTGAGATTTTTACCATTGACTCGTAGCTGACCACCGGACGGTCGCTCCATCAACATGATCAGCTTTAACAAGGTACTCTTACCGGCACCGGAGTGGCCGGTAAGAAACGCCATCTCCCCAGCATCGAGTGCAAAGCTCACCTGACTCAGCGCCTCATGGCCGTCCGGGTAACGCTTGCTGACATTATCAAATTCGATCATAGACCATCGTCGACATCCGACAGTACCGCTTTAACGTAATCCTCGGCGCGAAATACCTGCAGATCATCCACACCTTCACCAAGCCCGACGTAGCGCAAGGGCACGTTGAAACGACGACTTAAGGCAAAAGCCACACCCCCTTTTGCAGTGCCATCGAGCTTGGTCAAGGCCAGGCCGGTTACGCCCACTGCCTGGTTAAACTCCTCCATTTGATTGAGGGCATTTTGACCGGTGCCCGCATCTAACACCAGAAGAACCTCGTGGGGCGCAGCTTCATCCAGTCTTGCCATCACCCGCTTGACCTTTTCGAGCTCTTCCATCAAGTTAGATTTGGTGTGTAAACGACCCGCCGTATCGGCAATCAACACGTCAATATTTTTGGCTTTGGCCGACTCGACGGCATCGTAAATCACCGAGGCGCTATCGGCACCCGTATGCTGGGCGACGACCTGAACATTGTTGCGCTCACCCCACACCTGTAACTGCTCAACGGCCGCTGCACGAAAGGTGTCGCCTGCAGCGAGCATGACCGAGCGTCCTTCGCGCTGAAAGCGCTGTGCCAGCTTGCCAATGGTAGTGGTTTTACCCACACCGTTGACGCCAACAACGAGTAATACGAAGGGCTGTTTGACGGAGATATCCAGCGCTTGTTCGCAGGGGCTGACAATATCAAATAGCACTCGGTACAGTTCGGCTTTGAGAGTATCGCTGTCATTGAGCTCACCCCGCTTCACCCGACCCGTCAACTCGCTAATAATTTCAGTGGTGACATCGACACCAACATCGGCCATTAATAGCAGGGTTTCAAGCTCCTCAAGCAACTCATCATTAATTTCTTTGCGGCCAAGGAAAAAAGCCCCTAAGCCAGCGCTGGTGCGCGACAGGGCACGGCTAAAGCGGTTGGGGCGTTTCTTTTTCTCGGCTTTGTTGTCCGCAGGTTTTGTCGAAGGCTCTGTCAGCACATCCCTTTGAGGCTCCGCCTCGGCCTTCTCAGCCTCAGGAGACTCAACAGGAATCACAGGCTGGGCAGGCGGCGTGACGTCTACAGCACTCGGGAGAGGTCTCTCAGAGGGCTGTGACTTGACAGCCTGCACCTCGGTTTGACGTTCAGCCTCAGTGGGCGCCTCAGGCTGGGTCGCAGCAGGAGCCGCAATATTAGGGCTTACCGCTGGCTCGGGCGACTGGGGTTGTTGAAGCGGCTCTTGCAGCGAAGCCGAAGGCTCTTCTACCGATGTTATGGCCTGCGCATCCTGAGCCGGCTCATCAGTCTTATTTTTACGTCGCCAACGGGAAAACAAACCCCGTTTTTCTGATTTTGATGGTGACTCTTGTTCAGAGGACATTGCGAATTTTCCCGGTACTACGACAAGCTGTGTATCCTAGCATTTTTACCTTCAATCAGGAGCAGCCGATTGCCACGTAAAGCGATGAAGAAACAAACCAGCGGCCAGGTACGGATCATTGCCGGGCAGTGCCGTGGGCGACGCATTAGCTTCCCCGCTGTCGTTGGTTTACGCCCCACCGGTGACCGTCTGCGAGAAACATTATTTAACTGGCTGACCGCTGAACTTCGCGGCGCCCGTTGTCTCGACCTGTTCGCCGGCTCTGGCGCACTGGGTCTGGAAGCCGCATCGCGCGGCGCAGGCGATGTTATTTTGATCGAGTTGAACCCTGCGGCCGCTCGCGCTCTGGACGAGAACATTGAAGTGCTCGGTTTAAAGTCTGCCAGGGTGTTTAACGCTAACGTACTCAACTGGCTCCAGCAAAACGCCAGCGACTCAAAACCCTTTGATATTATTTTCCTCGACCCACCCTTCGACTCAACGTTATTAGCGGAAACTATCACCACTCTAACTCAGCAGAGTACGTTGCTTGCGGAAGAGGCAATGATTTATATTGAAGCTCCGGCTCGTCAAACACTGGACTCTCTGCCCGACAGCTGGCAACTGCACCGCCATAAAACAGCGGGCGACGTTACTTGCTATTTGTATCGTCGACGTCAAACTCCAGATAATTGAGCTAGATCGACAAATTGTTTACCATGCGCCTCCGCGTTGGAGCGCTTACTATGAAAACAATCGTCTACCCTGGCACATTCGACCCGATCACCAATGGTCATATCGACCTAATTGAGCGGGCCTGCAAGCTGTTTGACCACGTTATTGTGGGCATTGCTCGCAGCGAAAAAAAGAAACCCCTGTTCTCACTGGACGAGCGAGGCGATCTCGCCAAAGAAGCATTATCGCATCTAAAAAATGTTGAAATTAGAGGTTTTGATTACCTGCTGGTCAATTTTCTGAAAGACTGCAAGGGCGACGCTGTGCTGCGGGGGCTGCGCGCCGTTTCTGATTTTGAATATGAGTTTCAATTGGCCAATATGAACCGCGCCCTGTCGCCAGTCGCTGAAAGCATCTTTATGACGCCCTCTGAGCAACACTCTTATATTTCATCCAGCCTGGTGAGAGAAATTGCTTCTTTAACAGGTGACATCTCGCCTTTTGTACCACCCCATGTCGCCAAGGCTCTGGGCGAAAAATTCAACTAAGCTCGTAAACTGTCAGCCTATTAGCGCTGACAGCTGGGGCAGTACACCGTACTCCGCTGCCCCAAGCGCACTTCCTTCAAGGTAGCCGAGCATGCCACGCAAGCCTGTCCGCCACGGCCATAAACCTGTAATTCCTGCTTAAAATAGCCCGGCTTGCCGTCACCACCCACGAAGTCACGTAGGGTTGTGCCACCCTGGTCGATCGCCGCTGCTAATACTTCTCGCACAATGACTGAAAGCCGCGCATAGCGACTTTTGGAAATGCGATTCGCTTTGCGCAAAGGATGTATGCCACTGCGAAACAGAGCTTCATTGGCATAAATGTTACCCACACCGACAACAACCTTACTGTCCATCAAAAAGCTTTTTACAGCCAGGCTTTTACGCCGAGAGCGCTGATAGAGATAATCGTCATCGAAAAAATCACCCAGCGGCTCTGGGCCAAGATTGGCCAGCAAGGGATGCTTAAGGGGCTCACCTTCAATCCAGAGCATGCAGCCGAAGCGGCGTGGGTCGTTGTATCGCAGCACCCAGCCGCTCTCAAGGGCAATATCGACGTGGTCGTGCTTATTCACTGCCGTACCCTCGGCCGCCAAGCTCAAACTGCCCGACATGCCAAGGTGTATCATCAGATGCCCGTGAGGGAGTTTTAGCAACAAGTATTTACCACGCCGGCTCACCTCCTCAACACGTGCTTTTAGCAATAAAGCCGGTAGGTCTTGCGGTATTGGCCAGCGCAAAGATGCCTGCCTCACAACGACTTTCTGTATTTTTTGTTTCAACAAATGGGGACGAATGCCCCGCAAGGTAGTTTCTACTTCAGGCAGTTCGGGCATAGCTATCAAGCCTCAAATTTTCTACCGATAATAAAAGGAACAGACAATAAAAAGCCCGGCTTTACCGGGCTCTTTCTACTCGCCAAAATGAAAATCAGGTTATTTGATTTTCGCTTCTTTATAAGCAACGTGCTGGCGAACGACGGGATCATATTTTTTGATCTCCATTTTCTCGGGCATAGTGCGCTTGTTCTTGCTAGTCGTGTAGTAGTGACCAGTGCCAGCAGTGGACACTAGCTTAATTAAATCTCTGTTTGACTTTGCCATGTTATTTCTCCTTAGACCTTGCCGCCATTGGCGCGAATATTGGCAATAACCTGCTCAACGCCGAGTTTGTCAATGATACGCATACCTTTGCTCGATACACGCAGCTTGACGAAGCGCTTCTCTGTTTCCACCCAAAAACGATGGCTATGAAGATTGGGCTCAAACCGGCGACGAGTCCTGTTTTTTGCATGGGATACGTTATTCCCGCTCATTGGACGCTTACCGGTGACCTGACACACTCTGGACATCTTTTTGCCTCTATCTAATCTAAATAAACTGTTAATTTTTGGGGTCGTGACGACCAGCCCTACTACCCAACCTTTGCTTGTCTCAAACAAGCGGGAACAGCGTGCCGGTGAAAAGAGCCGTGCTTTATACCAGAGAGGGGATGATGAATCAAATTAATTTTGTTTTTAAGCGCTTTGCGAGCGACTATAACAGGCCTTTCTCGGCCAGGGAGACTTCCTCGCTGTGGCCCACCACAATGTGATCGAGCACGCGTATATCGACCAGCGCCAGAGCTTCTTTCAGCCGCAAGGTGATTTGCTCATCATCTCGACTCGGCTCAGCAATGCCAGAGGGATGATTATGGGAAAATATTACCGCACCCGCATTAAGCTGCAAGGCTCTCTTCACCACTTCGCGGGGATAGACGCTGGCACCATCAATCGTACCCTGAAACAGCTCTTCGCAAGCAATCAAGCGATGGCGAGTATCGAGAAACAGACAGAGGAAAACCTCGCGCTGATAACCTTGAAAATGTGTGCGCACGAACTGCCTGACCGTTTCGGGATTGGTAAAGACCTGTTCGCGACTGAGCCGCTCACCCAGATGTCGCCGCGCCAGTTCCAGCACAGACTGTAACTGGGCGAACTTGGCAGGTCCCAAACCTTTAACGGCACAGAAGCTAGCAAAATCCGCATTCAGCAACGTGGTAATACTACCAAACTGGGCGAGCAAATCTCTCGCTAAACCAACGGCTGACTGGCCCGCAATGCCTGTGCGTAAAAATATTGCCAGCAACTCAGCATCCGAAAGTGCTCGCGGGCCCTGACTTATCAGCTTTTCTCGAGGGCGCTCCCCCTCTGGCCAATGTTTGATCGCCATCCCAAACCTTCCTTGATTCCTTCGAAATTCCCTTAGCAAGTGTTATCTTAGCGACATTTCTAGGTTTTAAAAGGATGGGCATGGGCTCTCTAAGCAATAAACGGGTTTTACTCGGTGTTACCGGGGGTATTGCCGCCTATAAAAGTGCCGAACTAATACGCTGCCTACAAGGCGAGGGCGCGGAGGTACGTGTGGTCATGACGCCAGCCGCAACTGAATTCATCACCCCCCTGACCCTGCAAGCACTGTCGGGAAACCCGGTAGGTCTTGAGTTACTCGATACTGCCGCCGAAGCCGCCATGGGTCATATTGAACTGGCCCGCTGGGCCGATTTCGTTCTTATTGCCCCAGCCAGTGCTGATTTTATTGCCCGCCTGAGCCACGGCGAAGGCAACGACCTACTCAGCACCGTTTGCCTGGCCAGCCACAGTCCCATCGCCGTGGCACCAGCAATGAACAAGTACATGTGGGAAAAAGCCGCTACGCAAAAAAACCTGCAACAACTACGCGAACAAGCAGTGCATATTTTTGGCCCTGCAGCGGGCTACCAGGCCTGTGGCGATGTTGGCGAAGGCCGAATGGAAGATCCCGCAAACCTATGCGCAATGGCCTGTGCACTGTTTGCCACAGGCTCATTGAACGGTAAAAAGGTGGTTATCACCGCTGGCCCAACGCGGGAGGCACTCGACCCGGTGCGCTATATTTCCAACCACAGTTCCGGCAAAATGGGCTATGCCCTGGCGCGAGCCGCTGCAGAGGCCGGCGCCAACACCGTACTTATCAGCGGGCCGGTACAACTCGAGCCACCGGAGCGGGTTAAAATCGTTGCTGTCGAATCAGCAGCGGATATGCTGGCTGCAGCCTTAAATGAGGTCGATAGCGCTGATATTTTTATTGCCGCCGCAGCCGTTGCCGACTATAAACCCGCCAGCGTCGCCGAACAAAAAATCAAAAAAACCGATGACGACATGCACATACAGTTAATCAAAAACCCTGATATTGTCGCTACAGTTGCCGCCCTTCCTCGTCGACCCCTAACGGTGGGCTTCGCCGCTGAGACGGAAAATCTGGAGCTTTATGCGGCAAAAAAGCTACGCAAAAAAAAGCTTGATCTGGTTATTGCCAACGATGTCTCTGACACCACCATAGGCTTCAACAGTGACGACAATCGTGTGCTGCTAGTTCAGCCCGACGGCAGTAAAACATTGCCTACAATGAATAAAGCTCTGCTGGCGAATAAGCTTATAGAACATATCGCCACATTATTGCTCTCTTCGACACAGCAAACGCCCCAGCCGTGAACGTTACAGCCAAGCTTTAGCACAAAGGTGACCATGAAACTATCGTCAGATCTCAGCTCTGTCATAAAAACACCGGTCGTATTCACCGGTTTCGTACTCATTGTTATTTATACTATTTTTCTAACCCAGATATTTTATAGCAAGCTGGTGATTGACCCCTGGCACGAGCGCATTCACCAAAAGGCGTCCTCTCTAGCTCAGGATCAGGCAAAGAAAACCGAAGCTTACTTCGAAACGATGAATAAAAAGCTGAGCCTCATCGCCCAGGACAGAACCTTAATCAATCTGCTAAAAGAAGAAAATGCAGCAGATATCAATGAGTTTAAAAATCTGCTGCGCCACCAATTGCCTGAAATGGCTGAAATAAAACTGGTTTCCGCCAACAGCCCCTATTTTGAAGAAACACAAAATTTTGTCGGTATTACTCTTGCCAAAAATTCCATCGCCGGCAAACGGCTCGAGCCAACGGCCGTTAAACTCCATGACTGGCTGATCGTCAATGCTACCCCCGTCGCCGATGACGACGAAGTTGTCGGCAGCTTAATCGTCAGTTTTTCCGCACAAAACCTCCACCCCGCACTCAATGAGGCTGACCTCAGTCTCGGCAAAACAGAACTACTACAATATACCCGTGGTTTCGCACCCCAGGTTATTATCTCTATCGGCAGTTCAGATACCGTATTCCAGGCTGACACGTCGATCAAAGGTCGGGCCGACTGGACGCTACGTTATTCCGCCTCTAACAAACTTGTAAAAATGACGGCCAAACCCGTCCTTTATTTTGCCGGCAGTTTTTTCGCCCTACTTGTCGTTAGTCTTTTATTGCTGGTGCTTTTGGTACGCTACGAATTAGCCCGTTTTCAAAAAGTTACGGCTTTGGATGAAAGCGACCTGACACCGGCAGAACTCAATCAACTGATCAAAGAAAAACTCTTCCAGAGGAAAGTGGCGCCCCCCACCCCGAGCCTTGTAACAGTCGCCGAAGAAAACTGCCCCGTGACTGAGGTTTTCAGGCAGTACGACATCAGAGGCAAAGCGAACAGCCAAATTGATGATGACTTTGCCCTGCGCCTAGGCAAGGCGATTGGCTCCGACATGATCAATAGCGGCCAGCAAAGCTTGCTCGTTGGCTGTGATGGCAGAACATCCAGCCCCAAATTGAAAGCCGCTTTAATTGAGGGCGTACTCTCGACAGGCTGTGACGTGATTGATGTCGGTTTGATACCAACGCCACTACTTAACTTTGCGCTTGCAAGCCTAAATACCGCGGACTCAGGGGTGATGGTAACGGCCAGCCACAACCCTGCAGAGGACAATGGTTTCAAAATTTACTATAACCAGCAGGTGATCTCTGGCGCTGAAATTCTCGGCCTGAAAACTGCGATGGACGCGCGGATCTGGCAAAGCGGACAGGGCGAGCGACAACAACTCGATGTACTCGGTCAATATACCGAGGCACTGGTGAAAAATATCACTCCCGGCTCTAAACAACTTCGAGTGGTTATCGACTGTGCCAATGGTGCGGCCGGCCCAATGGCGCCAGCCCTGTTTGAAGCGCTGGATTGCGAAGTCATCCCCCTTTACTGTGACATTGATGGCACATTTCCCAATCATCCGCCAGATCCCTCAGTACCCGACAACCTTATCGACCTCATTACCATCGTAAAACATGAGGGGGCCGACCTGGGACTCGCTCTTGACGGTGACGGCGACCGTCTAGTGGCAATTACAGCAGAGGGTCGCATCGTTTGGGCAGATGAATTATTAATGATCTTCGCTCGCGATGTGATTGGCCACTACCCCGAAACCGATATTGTCTTTGACGTTAAATCAACCCGGCGGCTAAATAATCTCGTCAGTAATTATGGTGGCCACCCCATCATGTGGAAAACGGGGCACTCCAATATTCGCCGCAAAATTTCAGAAAGCGGCGCACCGCTAGGCGGCGAATTTAGCGGCCATATTTTTTTCAATGACCGCTGGTTTGGTTTTGACGACGGCCTTTATGCCGCTGCCCGTTTAATCGAAATCATTGGCCAGCGAGAGCAGAGCCTCGATGAAATAGTTGCCGGCTTTGAGACCAGTATTTCCACACCTGAGTTACGTATAGCTGTTGCCGAGGGTCAAAAATTTTCTATCGTCGACAAACTTGCCGAAAGTATTTTCCCACAGGCAAAGCGCATCACCATCGACGGATTACGCCTAGAATATCCCGAGGGCTGGGCTTTAGTTCGTGCCTCCAATACCTCTGCTCACTTGACGCTGCGCTTTGAAGCAGACGATCAACAGTCTCTGTCGCGATTACAGCACCAACTAAAACAGAAATTAATTCCATTATTACCCGATACAAAATTACCCTTTTAACCAACAGCCCTTTCCACAAAAAGGGCTCGGGAGTTCTCTACGACCATGTCTCTATCTCGTGACAATGCATTGCAAACAGCGAATATTCTGACCAAAGCGCTACCCTATATTCAGAAATTTACCGGCCGCACTCTGGTTATTAAATTTGGCGGCAACGCCATGATTGATGAACAATTGAAGCAAAGCTTTGCCCGGGACATTGTGCTGATGAAACTCGTCGGCATTAATCCCGTTATCGTCCACGGCGGTGGACCGCAAATTGGCGAACTCCTCGACAAACTCAAGATCGACTC
>JBFHDT010000021.1:0-13908 GCA_041584575.1 Porticoccaceae bacterium | reverse complement strand
GTGAAAATATCTTCCGGCAGATTTTGGCTAAAGGTATTCAGGAGAGTGCATTTAGCGTCTTGCCAGTACAAAGCAAATCTGGCAAACAATACAATTTAACGTGGTATAGCGAGCTTACATTTAGTAATGACCGTACCACAGGCACCATACTAACCGGCGTGCATACTAAGGAGCCATCTACGACTGAAAGCAACACACTGTTGCAGGTGGCGGCGCGAGGCCAAGCCGTGCTAGACAATGCTGCAGAAGCTATTATCAATATCGGCGCTGATGGCATTATCACCGACGTCAACAAGGCTACAGAGACAATTTTTGGCTACCAGGCTAGCGAACTGATCGGCCACAACATCCGTTGCCTGATGCCTGAACCCGATCGAGGACAACACGATCACTATATCAAACGCTATCTGGAAACCGGCGAGAAGAGAATTATCGGCACCGGCCGCGAAGTGACTGGCCGGAAAAAAGATGGCTCGGCGGTCATTCTTGAACTCCATATAACGGAAATCAATGTCCACGGAAAGCGCAGTTTTACCGGTGTTGCCCGGGACGTCAGTGAGCGCAACTTTGCGCGACAACAACTTAAAATAAAGACGGAAGAACTCCATCAGACCCGTGAACGCCTGGCCCATATGGATCGCCTCCATATCGCCAGTGAAATGGCCACGGGCATGGCCCACGAACTCAATCAACCGCTAGCGGCGATCGCCATGTATGCTCAGGCCTGCAGGCGTTTGCTGGAAAGCGGTAAATCGGATACAAAATTATTACTCGACACGCTATCGCATATTGATAATCAGGCCCAACGCGCTGGCACAGTTATTCGCAATTTACGCGCCATGGTTAACAAACAAACACCGGAACACCAGCCGGAAGATATCAATGTACTCATCAAAAACACCATTGAGCTAGCCTTAACGGGTATCGATACGCAGCAAGTCACCATCGACTGCCGATTATCGGCAACAGTGCCCAGAATTGACATCGTTTATACGCAAATTCAACAGGTACTGCTTAACCTGATCAACAATGCCCACGATGCACTGAGCGATAGTCCGATACTCGACAAGCGGATCGTTGTCAGCAGCAGCAGCGATACCACACATGTAAAAGTGTCGGTGGCTGATAACGGCGATGGCATCACCAGCAAACATGCTGCGGATATTTTTACACCCTTCTTCAGCACTAAAGATGCCGATAAAGGCATGGGCATGGGGCTTGCCATCAGCCGCTCCATCATCAGTGACCACCAGGGCGTACTGGAGCTTAATACCCAGTACAAATTTGGTGCAGAATTTGTCTTTACCCTACCGATCAAGTCCAGCCTGGAAGACCAACATGCCGGGCAGTGAACAGACGGTATTTATTGTTGACGACGACGCTGATGTACGCGATGCGCTTTCCCTGCTGCTCTATTCTGCTGAACTGCCAGCGCGTTGCTTTGCTTCTGCACAGGATTTCCTGGACGCCTGGGTACCGGAAATGCGTGGCTGTCTGATATTGGATATCCGCATGCCAGACATCGACGGGCTGGAATTGCAGCAACACCTTGAAGATAAAAATATCACCTTACCCATTATTTTTATTACCGGTCATGGGGACGTATCAAACGCTGTACAGGCCATGAAAAATGGTGCATTGGACTTTCTGCAAAAGCCCTTTCCTGACCAAATACTGCTGGATGCCGTGTACCGCGCCATGGAAATCAATGAACAAGGCCATCAGAAACGACTGCATGATCAGGCAATACAGAGTCTTATCGCACAACTCACAAAACGTGAAGATGAAGTCATGGAACAGATGGTGGAAGGCCATAGCAGCAAGGTGATTGCACTGAACCTGAATATCAGTCCCCGAACGGTGGAAATCCACCGTGCAAAGGTGATGGAAAAAATGCACTGCAAAACCCTGGCACAGCTGGTGCAGATAGTTATACAGGTAAGCCCACGGCAAGAAAGTTAAATTCCTGTGTCCCCAGTAGTGTCATCTTTATTCCTTTGGTGGTTTCCTTCTGGCGCAACATCACGCCACTTTTATTTCTCCATTTATTTTGGCTACCCAAAGAATAGATTTTGGGACTTGAAAAATTTCGAATAAATAAATTGCCTGTAAAGGAGCATCAGCGGCTAACGAGGGCTATTGGTGAGGCAATTATTATTGGCGATAATAAATTTGAGATGATGAATTGGCGATAACATAAGGCTGTCGTGTCCAGTAGCAAGAGTGACAACTTGCTAGCAAATTCTCGGCAATTGCTCTCCTGGCAAACGATACATCAGGCGTTCACTGCCCAGGGAGGTTCGATAAATAACTTGCGCCTTATTGTCCTCAATAACCTCGCCGATAATGCAGCTTCCGCTGGTGACAGGCAGATGTCGCAGCAGCTCAAGAGCGGCATCAACCTGAGCTGCTGGGATAAAAGCAACAAAGCGGCCTTCATTGGCCACGTAGCAGGGATCAAGCCCGAGCATTTCACAGGCACCCATTACTGCGTCGGTAATAGGAATGGCGCTTTCCTTAACAAGGAATGATTTCCCCGCAGTTTCCGCCAGCTCTACCAGGGCGGTGGCCAGCCCGCCTCGAGTCAGGTCACGAAGGCAGTGTATGGGGATTCCTTCGTTTAGCAACACTTGAACGGGCTCATAAAGAGCATCACAATCACTTTTCAGCGGGTTATCAAACTTGAGACCTTCCCTCATTGCCATCACCGCCATGCCGTGGCGACCGATGTCGCCGGACAGGATAATCAGGTCGCCATTTTCAATGTGTCGGGGGTTGATAGTGATGTCGTGCTCAACTACGCCGATACCCGCCGTATTGATATAAATACCATCACCCTTGCCCTGTTCAACAACCTTGGTATCGCCAGTAACGACTTTTACCCCGGTTTGATCGGCGGCCTGGCTCATGGCTGCCAGTACTCTGGACAGGGTTTCTAAAGGGAAGCCTTCTTCCAGGATGAGGCTACAACTCAGATAAAGAGGCTTTGCGCCGCCCATCGCGAGGTCATTTACTGTGCCGAATACCGCCAGTTTGCCAATATCGCCCCCGGGGAAAAATAGCGGACTGACCACAAAGGAATCGCTGGTGAATGCCAGGCGCTGGTGGCCTATGGATAACAAGGCGCTGTCGTGGCCTTCGGCAAGTAGCGGGTTACCAAAATAGGGGTAAATCAAATCCCTTAACAATTGATGGCTAAGCTGACCTCCGCTGCCGTGCCCCAGAGTAATGCGTTCATTATCGGCAAAGGGCAAAGGACATTCAGGATTCCTGGCTGAGGATTTTGTTGTCATTGATAAGATCTATCGCGTAATTGATGTGAGTAGTACCTGCTAATAGTACCCGTCAGTAGTGTCTATCCGTAGTCCCCGTCATTTGAATAACGATAATAAGCAGCACAGGCCCCTTCTGAGGAAACCATGGGAGCTCCTATGGGGGATTCCGGGCGGCATGTTGTGCCAAAGTGGCTACAGTCATGGGGCTTTTTCAGGCCCTGCATAATTTCACCACTGATGCAGCCTGCCGAATCATCAGTACCATAATCGGCGCGTGCTTTATTCTTTAGGTCGAACTTGTATTCTGCATCAAATTCCATATACGCGTCGCTGAGCTTTAAGCCGCTGTGCTCAATGCTGCCTATTCCTCGCCATATTTGGGATCTCGACTTAAATACTTCGCTGATCATCTGTTGCGCCGACAGGTTGCCCTGGCGAGACACAACGCGGCTGTACTGGTTTTGCACCTCGGCGCGCCCCTGCTCCAGCTGTTGTACGCAGAGTAAAATACCTTCCAGAATATCCAGAGGTTCAAACCCTGTTACCACAATAGGAACACGAAACTTCTTTGCTAGCGGTGGATATTGTTCGTAGCCCATGACGGCGCACACATGGCCTGCAGCCAGAAATCCCTGCACCCGGGATTGGGGTGACGAGCACAGTGTCTCAATGGCTGGGGGTACCAGAAACTGGGAGGTCAACAGTGAGAAGTTGGCGATGCCTTTCTCCCGAGCCTGGTAAACAGCCATGGCGTTGGCGGGCGCCGTCGTTTCAAAACCGATGGCGAAAAATACCACTTCTTTGTCAGGGTGTTGTCGAGCCAGCGTCACTGCATCCATCGGCGAGTAGACAATGCGAATATCGCCGCCCTGTGCCTTAACCCCCTGTAAATCCGTTTCACTCCCCGGTACTCGCAGCATGTCCCCGAAGGAGCAGAATATAACTCTGGATCGAGAGGCAATTTCAACCGCTTTGTCGATAATTTCCACAGGGGTGACGCACACCGGACACCCCGGCCCATGTACCAGTTCGATTTGCGGCGGTAAAAACTGTTCCAGGCCAAACTTAACAATTGCGTGGGTCTGGCCGCCGCACACTTCCATCAGCGTCCATGCCCTGGTGGTGATTCTGGCTATTTCGTCAGCCATTTTATTGGCGGTTTCAGCCTGTCGGTATTCGTGCACATACTTCATGATCTTGCTCTCAGCTGGGTTCGTCTACGTTATGGCCCGCAAGCAACTGGAAAACCCTCTGGGCTTCCGTTTCATCTATCTGGCTGATGGCAAAACCCGCGTGAACAATCACATAGCAGCCAAGGCCTGCTTCCGGTACGTAGGCCAGATTAATCTCCTTGCGGATCCCACCAAAGCTGACTATTCCCGTACGCTCAAGCGGTAGCTGGTTAAGGATTTTTTCAATTCTACCGGGGATGGCTAAACACATGGCTTATTGTCTTCCATGCAGCGGGTGAAATAAATTTGTCCGAGGGCGAGGCCGCCGTCATTCGGAGGAACCCTTTGGTGGCCGTAAACCTGACGATTGTTCTGATGTAACAGCGCGGCAACGGTTTCGCTCAGCCGTCTATTCTGAAAAACACCGCCGGAAAGAAATACCGGGCAGTCGCTCACCTTCTGTGTTACCGCCACGATCATATGCGCCAGGGTATTGTGAAAGGCTGCTGCAATATCTGCCAGAGGTACAGCCTTGTCCTTGCTCTTAAGCAAGCTCATTATCATCGGTTTCCAGTCGACTAAGCATTTCCCACTCTGATGAGCGTCGTCCTGGGGCAGGATCTCAAAGGGGAAGTGCCAGGTGATATCGGATGGCCTTGCGATGAATTCCAGCGCCATAGCAGCTTGTCCTTCAAAATCGTTGATGGTTGTTATCCCCAGTAACGCCGCCACCGCATCAAATAGCCGACCAGCACTCGAACTCAGGGGCGAATTCAGTTGCCGAGAGAGCATTCTGGCAAGGTTGTGTTTCTCGGATGAACTAAAGCGTTCCCATAACGCTGGTACGACAGTAAATGCCTCGTCTCCAAACAGCGCATACAGCAGGCCAGCGGCCTGCCGCCGAGGTTCGCGAATGGCTTGCTCTGCGCCCGGCAGGGGAAATGAGCGCAATGTGGCTACAGGGCTAAGCTGCTTTTCGCCATCCCAATACAGAAACTCGCCGCCACGGATGGTACCGCCGGGACCATAACCCGAACCATCCCAGCTCACCCCCAGGGCTGGCCCAGCATACCGCTGCTCAGCCATGCAGGAGAAAAAATGGGCCACATGGTGCTGAACCGCAATGCACTTTTTACCAGACAATTGTGCCCACTCGGTGGATGTATAGCCAGGGTGCTGATCGTGAATCACTGTCTCAGGTTCAATACTATAAAAGCCTGCAAGGTCGACAATGGCCTGCTCAAACGCGCTCTGTGATCGCCTGCTCCCCAAGTCTCCGATATGTTGGCTGAGGTATACCCGGTTATTGCGTGCGACAGCTACCGTACTCTTCAGCTGTCCGCCAACCGCAAGCAAATCCGCTTGCGGCCTTGAGCGGCTATTATCTTTTTTATTGTCTTTTATATTGCCTGTTTTGGTAGTTATTGCCTCGGGAAGTCGCAGTAGCAGTGGTGCGTAACCCCGCCCATGGCGCAGCATCATGGCTACGCCATTGATGACTCTGACAACAGAATCATCGACTGGGCGAACAATGGGGCGGTCGTGCAACAGAAACAGGTCAGCAATGGCCCCAAGTCGTGTCATTGCTTGATCATTAGTAATGCAGATTGGTTCTCCGGCGATATTGCCGCTGGTGGCGATAATCGGTCGTTGCAGGCGAGACATCAGTAAATAGTGGAGGGGGGAACAGGGCAGCATAATGCCGAGGTCGGGGTTGCCTGGCGCTATATTAGGTGCAATACCAGGTATCACATCATGTTCGGCGTCGGCAAACAGACGGTCTTTTGTCACCAGCAGGACGATGGGCCGTCTCGGGGAAACCAGCAGATCTCTTTCTGAATCGGAAACCAGGCAGTGTTGTTGTACGGTCTCAATATTCGGATACAGCAGAGCAAAGGGTTTGGCGTGGCGCTGTTTTTTCTCTCGCAGCCGGGCGATTGCTGTTGTGTTTGTTGCGTCGGCCAGCAAGTGGAAGCCGCCAACACCTTTCACTGCGACAATGAGGCCGCTGAGAATAGCCTGTGCGGCCTGCTCCAGGGCACCGGTTTGACTGACCATCATTTCACCACCCATTTGACCGCCAGGGTCGCAGAGTTGCAATTTCGGACCGCAGTTGGGGCAGGCAGTGGGCTCGGCATGAAAGCGTCTGTCGAGGGGGTTTTCGTATTCTTGCTGGCAATCACCGCAGAGTGGAAACTGCTTCATCGCCGTGTTCGTCCGGTCGTAGGGTAAATGCTCGATAATACTGAAGCGTGGCCCGCAATTGCTGCAATTGGTAAAGGGATACTGATAGCGGCGGTTAAGGGGATCAAAAATGTCGCGCAGACATTCATCACAGGGAGCCAAATCTGGAGGAACAAGGGCTGATACATTGCCGCTCTGCATACTTTCCCTGATGGTAAAGCCCCGTGTCGCCGTAAGGGCAGCCGAGCTTATTTGCAGATTGTGAATTTCAGCCCATTGCGGTTTTTTTGCCTTAAGTTCATGCAGGAATTCACGGATTAGTAATTCCTCTCCCTGAATTTCAATCTGTACTCCTTGAGAATTGTTAGCCATCCAGCCACTCAGCGCTTTATCCTGAGCCAGACGATAGACAAAAGGCCGGAAGCCAACACCCTGCAGCACTCCTTCTATAGCTATGCAGTAGCGCTCAACTGCCATCACTGTCCGCGAACTCCAGGCTTTCCAAAATAATATCCTGGGCCTGGGGGTGATCGATGCCTGACACTTCCTTAATATTCACTTGAACCGATTGCAGGGCCGTACCGGCAACTTCCCGCTCGAAATGTTCTCTCAGGTGACTGGCGGAAATATGCGCCAACTCGCCCAATTCAATATTCACTGCCATCAGCTGTTTATTTTCTAAAGCCGTAAGTTGATGGATTTTACCTATGAGGTCTTTCATCAATGATTGTTCATGCATGACTTCTCCCCTGTATTGAATTCACAAGTAATACTGGCCACGACCCGCTCCGCCGCTACCATGACCGGAGGGCTAAGGCCCGTACCGTGGGCAAAGTCTTTACCAACAGCACAGTACATTGTCAGCAATTGGGGCAGTGCTTTCGTTAACCTGCCCAACTCAATGGCACTGGCAATATTGAGAGCATGGCTTGAGGCAACGGGATTGTCGGCAGGGAGGCTTTCGGTAAGAGCATCTAGCCGAAAAATTTGGCCTGCGGGGCTGTCATCGTCATAACAAGCATCGATCAAAAAGACTTTGTCTCGGTCTCGCCAGACATCCAGTAAGGCAGCCGTATCACCAACACTTTCGATATAGTCTGCACGCTCTTCAAGAGCCAATCTCAGCGCGTCCAGCACGGTGGGGCCAAAGCCATCATCCTGGCGGAAGCGGTGCCCCAGGCTGATGATTAAAGGTTTCATTCATTTTTTTCCAGGTGCAGCTTTAAAAAGTGGGTCGCACAGGAAATACAGGGATCGTAGTTACGTATGCTCTGTTCACACAGCAAACGCAGCTCGTTTTCCGGCATATGCATGTAGCGCGGCAGTAAATGGCGAAGATCGTCTTCGATAGTTTTCTGGTTCTGAGATGTCGGTGCGACGATTTTAGCCGCGCTGATTTTACCCTCCTCATCCAGGCGATAATGGTGATAGAGAAGACCTCGGGGTGCCTCGGTCACTGCATAACCTGTTGCGGCCGTTGGTGTTCCATCAACCCACGCTTGCTCGGGTCTTTGGTAGCTATCCACAATCCGTAATGCTTCGTCAAAGGCGTAGAGCACCTCCAGACTTCGTACAATAATGCTCTGGAAGGGGTTGCCACAAAAGCGTGGGAAGTTTATTTCTTCTGCAAGCTCACGAGTGAGCGGCGAGAGCCGATCAAAGTTGAGATTAAAACGTGCCATCGGTCCCACCAAATAGGCACCCTCTCCCTCATCACGCCCTTTGAGCACACTGTGCAGGGCGTTGCTGTGTTCAACATGTTCCTCGGTAAAATAGTCCTCATACTGCTGCGGGCTAATATCCAGCCCGCCTGAAGAGACAATACGTCCTTCATTCATCGGATATTCATCGAGGTGCGACAATGCGACAAATTCATAGGCGAACGGAGCGTCGCGCTCAAACTCCGGAACAGGTAGAGATGCTACCCATCGGACGGAGTCGATTGCCATATCCCGGCCCTTGAGCAGTTGCTCCCGCAAGGGCTGTAGCTCCTGAACTGTAGGGGCGCGATAAAAGCCACCAACCCGGACATTGACGGGGTGGATTTCCCTACCACCCAACAGGCTGACAATGGCATTACCGATTTTTTTAATTTGTAGCCCGCGCTCAACGATCTCCGGGTGCTCCCGGGCCATGTCAACGGCGCTGTCGTAGCCGAGAAAATCCGGCGCGTGCAGCATGTAGATATGCAGCACATGGCTTTCTATCCACTCCCCACAGTAAAGTAATCTGCGCAGAGCGCGTAGCTCGCCGCCGATTGTGATGCCCAGGGCATTTTCCATGGCATGCACGGCGCTCATCTGGTAGGCCACAGGGCATATACCGCAGATACGAGCAGTAATGTCCGGAGCCTCCAGATAATCGCGCCCGCGGAGGAAGGCCTCGAAAAATCGCGGCGGCTCGAAAATTTTGAGCTGAACGTCGTCAACGCCCGTTTCATCGTAACGAATATAGAGCGCACCTTCGCCTTCTACACGAGCCAGGTAATCGACCTTAATGGTTTTACTTTTCATCGACAGCCTCAACAAAGCGCAGGCTTTCTTTTGCAAAGGCGGGTGCTGCTGCATTCATGTTGCGGAAACTCCTGACAAGTTGGGCATTATTGCTACCCAGTTCGCTTTGCCACCAGTGACTCAGCGACGAGGTGTTGGGATTTTCCTTAGGGCCAAAGCAGCCGTAGCAACCACGGTTGTATGAAGGGCAAATGGCACCACAGCCAGCGTGGGTTACCGGCCCCATACAGGCAGTGCCATGGGCAACCATGACACAAACATTGCCCTTTAGTTTGCACTCGACACATACCGAGTGCGCTGGAATCTGCGGCTTGCGCTGGTTGAGGAAGGCATTGAGCAACTCTAACAACTGTGACTTATTGATCGGACAGCCCTGCAACTCGAAATCAACCTGCACATGATCACTAATTGGCGTGGAGGTTTTCAGTGTGTCGATATAGTTAGGTCGGGCATACACCAACGATATAAATTCATCAACGTCCGCAAAATTTCGTAATGCCTGAATGCCACCGGATGAAGCACAGGCACCAATGGTGATCAACGTCCGTGATTCTCGGCGAACCCTTTGAATGCGCTCGGCTTCATCGGCGGTGGTAATGGAACCCTCAACGATAGACAAGTCATAAGGGCCTTCAACCTGACGACTGGAGGCTTCCATAAAGTAGGCTATATCTACCTTGTCTGCGAGCACTAGCAGCTCATCCTCGCAATCCAGCAGGCTTAACTGGCAGCCATCACAGGAGGTGAATTTCCACACCGCTAGCTTGGGCATCGGCTTTACAGCTTTGGGCGCAGATTTCAATGTTCTTTTCCCTACTGACATCGACTATTCAACTCAAGGCCTTCTGTTAAATTTCTCTCATGTGGAACCACTGTTGAATGTCTTCATAACAAAATACCGGGCCATCCTTGCAGATAAAAGTTGGCCCCCACTGACAGTGCCCGCAATGGCCCGTTGCGCATTTCATATTGCGCTCCATGGAAAGGTGAATGGATGAGCGGGGCAGGTTTTTGTTGGTGAGTTCCTGAATGGCAAAGCGCATCATGATTTCAGGGCCACAAATGAAAGCAATGGTTTTTTCAGGGACGACAGTTGCGCCAGCCAGTAGACCGGTCACAGCACCGACATTACCCTGCCATGCAGTGGTAGCCATATCGACGCTGCTATACACCGAAATCTGCTGAGACCAGTTTTTTATTTCATTGCCATAAAGTCTTTCTGCAGGGTTTTTAGCACCGTAGAACAGGCGAACATCTTCAACAGCCTGCTCTGCCGCGAGCAGGTTGTATATCAACGGTCGCAAGGGTGCTAGCCCTAAACCTCCGGCGATAATCAGAACTGACTTGCCCGCCATTTTGTCCACTGGCCAGCCTTTGCCAAACGGTCCGCGTACCCCCAGTTGATCACCCTCGCGGAGGCGCTCAAGCGTCCGGGTCGCTGCCCCAGTGGCTCTTATGGTGTGAATATAACGAGAGGATTGCGCCACCGGGCCACTCATGGAAATTGGCACTTCCCCGGCGCCAAACGCATAGAGCATATTGAACTGTCCGGGCCGGAAGGGAGGCACTTCGTGATCGGTCTGTTTTTTAACATGGAGCGTAAAGGTACCGGGAAATTCTTCAGTTCGGCGCTCTACAAAAAATATGTCAGGGGTCATATTTCGCCCCCGGTTCGATTTTGCTGATGACTGTAGATATCTAGCAATTGCAAATGTGCAGCCTGCAGGCGTTCGGTCATAATACGGGCGAAGCGCTGCATGAGGTCATAGCCAAGTTGCGTATCTTCGGCACATTTACCTCGCAGGCAGCGACCGTCAAGCCTTATGGTTCGAACATTCGTCTGTGCTCGCACATCAAAAGTCCAGCGATAGGGTGGATACAGCCAGGACCAGCCAAAAATATCGCCATCCTGCAAGGTTTGCAGAGTCAAGGCTCCGCAGCTGGGCTGAAAAATTTCAATGGCAACCCGGCCACGGCGAATCAGATAAAAATGATCTGCACTGTCATTTTCCCTGGCAATGTACTCCTCTGCACGAAAAACGTGATTTTCACCGCAATCTGCAATTAACTGGATGTAGTCTTCCCGCATACCGCTGAAGAAAGGGTGCTCATGCAATAATTCAGCAAGGTTTTTCATGGCGAATCGGCTTCATGAATACGTAGAATTTCTTCGGTAATATCAATACCGACAGGACACCAGGCGATACAACGACCACAGCCGACACAGCCCGAAGTGTCGAACTGGTCATACCAGGTCGCCAACTTGTGGGTCATCCACTGACGGTAGCGGGAACGAGTGCTAGCGCGTACAGAACCCCCATGAATATAACTGAAGTCACTGGTAAAGCAGGAGTCCCACTGTTCCCAACGCTCAGCGTGTTCACCATTAAGGTCAGTGGTGTCTTCCACCGTCGTGCAAAAACAGGTGGGGCAAACCATAGTGCAGTTGGCACAGGACAGACAGCGATCGGCGATACTGTCCCAAACCGGACTTTCATAATTTCGGTATAGCAAGGCTTTCACATCAGAGCTGTCGAAAAGTCTTGGGCCTTGTTCCATCTGGGTTTCGGCATTGTGAACAGCCGATTTCTGCTCTTGTAGCTGTAATAGCTGCGCAGGTTTTACCGGTAGCTGCTGCAAAATCTGCTCACCTTTTACAGAACCACAGCGCAGCAAAAAATAATGTTCGCTGTCATTGATGATTTCAGTCATTTCCAGGTCACAGGTCAGTGAGATGCCCGGCCCGGTATTCATTGATAGACAAAAGCAGGTTGACGCTGCCGCGGTGCAGTTAACAGCGATGGTAAAGATTGCCTGTCGACGGGCTTTATAATCTTCATTATGGTGTTGGCCCGACAGGAAGACACGATCTTGAATGGCTATTGCATGGAGCTCGCAACTGCGCACACCGAGAAACGCAAGCGGGCTCGGTTTCTCGTTGATAGCTTCAAACTGCAAACCATCGATGGTTTTTTCTGCCCGCCAAATCTGGCGTCTGGGGGGGTGGAGGTACTTTTTCCAGGCGTTGGGGCCGACGTTATAAGCAAAGTAGGCCTTATCTTGTCGGCGCTTTACCCGGTAATGGCCTTTTTCCTGCTCATCAGTCCATCCGCGAGGGAGTTCGTCCGCTGAGCCAATATGATTGTAGACAATGGCCTGATCAACAAGCGTGGGCCCCACTACCTGATAGCCTGCTTTTTGCAATCTCTGAATCAGGCAATCCAAATTGTCTGATGCCAGAATAAATGATTGCACGCTCTCATCTTCTATCATGGGATTATCCAAAAAGAGTGGATGCCCTAATTATGCTGCTAAAGCTCTCATTGTTTAAAACTTTACCGGACTCACACCCCCACTCTCTGAATGCCTCTACCAAAACGAACAAGTAGAAACCAGCAACATATCACGATACCAGTTCATACTGTTTGCACCCGTTTAAGCAATATCACGTAATACAGAAAACCGATGGTCAGCTGCCAACATTCCGTACAGAGCCTCCCTGTTGATGATACAAACACGACGCCGGTCGGCACTGATCAACCCCCTCCGTTCAAAGAGCGCGAACAGACGACTGAGCGTTTCGGTGGCCATACCAAGATAGTTAGCAATATCCCGGCGGGGCATACTCAAATTAAATTCATTCTTCGATTCGCCTCTGGCACCCATTTTGTTCGAAGTATCCAGAAGAAAACTAGCCAGGCGCTGCTCAGCATGCAACCTGGCCAAAACCATTAGCAAATGACTGTCCTTATAGGCCGAACTGCAGATCGAACCGATCAGATGGCGATATAAAACACCGTTATTACGGTTGGATATCTGTTCAAAATCACTAAACGGCAAGACACAAACACTGGACGTCTCCAAGGCCTCGATTTCATAGCCGTAGCGACCGGAATCAATCCCGTCTAAACCGAGAATGTCAGCGGAAAAGTGAAACCCGGTAATCTGGCGGTCGCCAGTCTCATCTGTAATATAGGACTTAAAGGCACCAGAGCGTATAAGATAAAGAGAATAAAATTTGTCACTCTCAATAAACAGGCGGTCACCCTTAGCAAGAAGTTTTGGCCGTCGCATTACCGATGACAACTCCTGGCCAAGACGGTCATCAAACTGCTTTATGAAACAATTTTTACGGGTACAACAACTCTCACAGCTACGGCTTTCATAGCCGTTGTTGACGCTGCTAACCAGTTCAATATTTGTGCTCTGCTTATTTTGCAACTGCACAATAAACTCTCCTTGTCAGGCTGTGATGCTAGTTACTTTATTGATAAACTGACGGGCCTTCTCATTGCCGCAAGCCCACATTAGTCCAACATGATGTTTATTGGTCCAAATCACTAATGAGCTCATCGTGCAAGCCAGACTTTCCATTGGACTGGATGGACTGATAACCACCTGTAAATATTTGTCCTTACGAAGGCAGTCACTTGGGTCGATAATACAGAGGCCGTTGTCGCCAATGTTCTTAACGGGAAACGTGCCCAGTTTTTCGCCAGCTTGATACACCTCTGCGGTCAGGGAGACGAATAGACGACCATACATGCGATGTTCCATTTGCAGCCTCTTATGAAATAAATCCACTACTATCGACTGCGTGCAGACAGCCCGTCCTTTTTTACGATTGCATAACTTAACAAATGAGAAGTGCATGACAATACGTACAACTACCTAATTTCCCGATAAATCCCTATTATCAAAAAGGATTGCCACCACACAGCCCAAAGGTCTAGTTGTGTAAACAACACCGTCCTGTACGGACGG
>JBFHDT010000020.1:0-14288 GCA_041584575.1 Porticoccaceae bacterium | reverse complement strand
GTCGCCGCTACCCCCCTCGTCGCTGCTATATCCCGGCACGGGAATGGAGCTCGTGCTGGCCTCGTCGGTAATTTGATCAATATACTCAGGCTCACCACGGGCCTTCCAATCAGCCACCACGCTGTGCACCTCATGGTCATCGACAAAGGCACCGTGAACGCGGGTTGGCACGCTGGTGCCCGAGGGTAGATACAACATGTCACCGTGGCCAAGCAGCTGCTCGGCGCCGCCCTGGTCGAGAATGGTGCGCGAATCAATTTTGGACGAAACCTGAAAGGCGATGCGTGTCGGCACATTGGCTTTAATGAGGCCGGTAATGACGTCGACCGAGGGGCGCTGGGTGGCAAGAATTAAATGAATACCCGCTGCCCGCGCTTTCTGGGCAATACGTGCAATCAACTGCTCAACCTTTTTACCGACGATCATCATCATGTCGGCGAACTCGTCGATCACCACCACAATGTAAGGCAACTTCTCCAGAGCCGGGGCTTCGGTTTCAGTCTCGGTAAACAGTGCGGCTTGCTCATCAGGCTGCCAAAGCGGATCGCTAATAGGCTCACCGGCCTTTTCGGCCTCTTCAATTTTGCGGTTATAGCCGGCCAGGTTTCTCACCCCCAATGCCGCCATTAATTTATAGCGACGCTCCATTTCACCGACACACCAACGCAGGCCACTGGCGGCATCGTTCATATCGGTAATCACTGGGGTCAGCAAATGAGGGATGCCATCGTAAACCGACAGCTCAAGCATTTTGGGGTCAACCAAAATCAGCCGCACTTCTTCCGGTGAGGCTTTAAACAGCAAGCTGACCAACATCACATTAATGCCCACCGACTTACCGGAACCGGTCGTACCGGCAACCAGTAAGTGGGGCATTTTCGCCAGATCGGCAATGACGGGCTCACCGGAAATGTCGTGTCCCAGGGCCATAGACAACGGAGACTTGGCCTCATCGTAAACCCGCGAGGCAAGCACATCACCGAGCATCACCATTTCACGGTGTTCGTTGGGGATCTCTATGCCAATTACCGATTTACCGGGAATCACTTCGACCACACGTACACTGATCACCGCGAGGGAACGCGCCAAATCTTTCGACAGGCCGCTAATGCGACTGGCTTTAATACCGGCAGCGGGCTGCACCTCGAAGCGGGTAATCACCGGCCCGGGCATGACTTCGACCACCTCGGCACCAATCCCGAAGTCCTGCAGCTTTAATTCGAGCAAGCGAGACATCGCCTCCAGGGCCTCGTGAGAGAAACCAAGACTATTATTCTCTGATGCCTTGTCGAGAAGATTTAAAGGAGGCAGCGAACCGTTCGGCACATCTTTAAACAATGGCACCTGCTTTTCAGCCTCAACCCGCTTGCTCGGCGCGGGGGCGATAAGAGGCTTAGAAATGACGGGCTCTTTACGCTGCTCTAATTTTTGTTTTTTCTGCAGAAACACCTCTTCGCGGGATTTCGAAGCGGCCTCCGAATTGCGTTTGTCACGCCGCCGGTCGTAAAACTCAACGACCATGGGTCGCAGCTTGTTGTAGAGCCGCAGGCTTAAGCGCCCACAACTATCGACCAAAGCCAGCCATGACAGATCGGTAAAAACGGTTACGCCAAAAAGAAAAATTGCCAGTAATAACAGGGTGCTACCCAGGTAACTGAAAGCTGATGCTGCGGCTTCTCCGACACTACTACCGAGTATGCCGCCAATACCGTGAGGCAGGGCGGATTGACCACCGTGGTGGATCTCCATCAGCGCGGTGGCAGAGATCATCACCAACAATAAACCAACGAGGCGTAATATAAACGTCACACCGTCAAAGCCGGTATCCTCTATTTTGCGCTGCTGAAAAACATTCCAGGCCCTGACGGCAAGCAACAAGGGGAAAAGGTAGGCAACGTAACCACTGAGAGAGAAGAAAATATCGGCCAACCAGGCGCCAGCGGGGCCAGCAGCATTGGTGGTAATACCCTCGACGCTGCCAGTGTACGAAAAACTGGCATCGTCTTTTGAATAGGAACTGAAGGCAAGCATCAAATAGGCACAGAGCACGATCCAGCTGATTAACGCACCCTCTTGCCTCAGCAAGCGTTTGCGCAGGGATACTTTCTCTTGCTCATCCGCTGTGGCGCGGGTACTGCTTTTACTTTTAGAGGCCGTTTTGCTCAATGTTTCTCTCGTCGCCAGTATTATCAATTTACGCCTGACTCACTATTTTCAAGTCACTGCTGAAACAGCCTTTCGCCAAGATCTATTTCTGGGTCTATCTTACGTGTAAAACAGCCATTTTGCGTACTTGTTTGGCCTCACAGGCTAGATTCATTATCATAGCGCCCTTTCCCACCCATCTCTTCAATGGCGAGGCATTATGGCGGACGCACAACACCATCGTTTGATTATTCTCGGTTCTGGCCCAGCGGGCTGGACGGCCGCTGTTTATGCGGCCAGGGCAAACCTCAACCCGGTGGTCATCACCGGCATACAGCTCGGGGGACAACTCACCACCACCACCGATGTCGACAACTGGCCCGGCGATGCCGATGGCGTACAGGGCCCTGAGTTAATGTCAAGAATGCAGAAACACGCCGAACGCTTTGAAACAGAAGTGATTTTTGATCATATCGAAGAAGTTGATTTAAGACAACGGCCTTTTCGCTTACAAGGTAGTGCGAACTACACCTGCGACGCTTTGATCATCACCACCGGCGCCTCGGCGCAGTATTTGGGTCTGCCATCGGAAGAGGCTTTCATGGGCAAGGGCGTCAGCGCCTGTGCCACCTGCGACGGCTTTTTCTATCGCGACAAAAAAGTTGCTGTGATTGGCGGCGGTAATACGGCAGTTGAAGAAGCTCTGTATTTAGCCAATATCTGCAGTGAAGTGGTGCTGGTACACCGCCGCGACCAGTTGCGATCGGAAAAAATACTGCAGGACAAAATTCTCGAGCGCGCCGAAAACGGGAATATCACCATCATGTGGAACCACACCCTCGACGAGGTGCTCGGTGATGAGGCCGGTGTGACGGGTATCCGCGTGAAAAGCACCATCGACGACTCAACCCGTGAAGTAGAATTACCCGGCGTTTTTATCGCTATTGGGCACGTACCTAATACAGGCATTTTTAACGAGCAGTTAGAGATGCACAATAACTACATTACGATTCAGGGCGGCCTTAACGGCAACGCCACAGCGACCAGCGTACCGGGCGTTTTCGCAGCCGGCGATGTTGCCGATCACACCTATCGCCAGGCCATCACCTCTGCGGGCTCGGGCTGCATGGCGGCGCTGGATGCTGAAAAATATCTCGACGAGCTATAAAGCCAGCTTGTAAGGCATATTATAAAAGGGATACGGGCAAGGCTTACGTTTATTTACCAACAATAAGGCATAGACTTAAATCGTGGATCTGCCCTTTCTCGACCCCCAATACCCAGTATTCCCCGACCCCAGCACGGCGCTGGATGACCCCGATGGCCTGCTTGCCGCTGGTGGCAACTTGTCCGTTGATACCTTGCTCAGCGCCTATCGCCAGGGCATCTTCCCCTGGTACGAGCAGGGCCAACCTATCCTCTGGTGGAGCCCCAATCCCCGCGCCGTAATTTTCCCCGAGCAAATCCATATTTCCAAAAGCCTGGCTAAAACCTTGCGCCGGGGTGGCTATCGCGTCACCACCGATCAGGCCTTCGAAGCCGTTATCAAGGCTTGTGCCGAACCTCGTCCCGAGCATTTAGATAGACCCGACGAAAACCATACCTGGATTAGCGCTGAAATGATTGCAGCCTACATTCGCCTGTTCAAAGCCGGCCATGCCCACTCCGTTGAGTATTGGCTAAACGACCAACTGTGCGGCGGGCTTTATGGCCTGGCGATTGGCAATGTATTTTGTGGCGAGTCGATGTTCAGTCGTGCCAGCAATGCCTCCAAAATTGCCTTTAGCCATCTTGCCAAGGGACTGAAAGAAGCGGGTTTTGTGCTGATTGATTGCCAGATAGAAAACCAACACCTCAACTCTCTCGGTGCACAAAACATGGCCCGCGAGGATTTCTGTACTATTCTCGACGACGCTGCACAAGCCACAATAAACTGGCCTGCCAGCCTTATTTCAACTAAGGTCTAGCTCTTGCTATGGCAAATACCGGCCGCAACATCGCTTTCATAATTCACAGCCACCCTGACAGGGCGAAAGATGAGCAGAGATATCACGCCAGATTTACACAAAATACAGCTCTATTTGACCGAAGCTCACCCCTGTAGCTATCTCTCAGATAAGCAAGCAATCACCGCCTTTGTCGACCCAAAACATCCTATCGATACAGAGACTTATAGCCACTTATCGGCACTTGGCTTTAGGCGCAGCGGTCAATATATTTACGCGCCGCGCTGTGCGTCCTGCAAATCTTGCATCCCGGTACGCGTCCCGGTTGTTGGCTTCAAGCCCACCCGCAGCCAAAAGCGTTGCCTGAAACGCAATAGCGATATCAAGGCTAAAATTGAAGCGAATATCAACCTCGACGAACATTACGCTCTCTATCAAAAATATATCGACACCCGCCACTGCGATGGCGACATGTATCCCGCCACCATGACCCAGTATCGAGATTTCATCGGCAAGCCCTGGGAGTGCTCTCGCTTTATCGAGTTTCGGCGCGATCAAAAGCTGGTCGCTTGCGCCGTAAGTGACTGGCTCGATGACGGCCTATCCGCCATTTACACCTATTACGACCCCGACTTGTCAGAGCGCAGCCTAGGTACACTCGCCATCCTCCGACAAATTGAAATGGCCCACGAACAGGCGCTCGACTATGTCTATCTCGGTTACTGGATCAGAGATAGCGCGAAGATGAGATATAAGTCAAAATTTCGCCCCGGTGAGCTGTATATTGAAAACCGCTGGCTACGAATCTAAAGCGCCCTAGGCCTCTCTTTAGCGACAAAAAATCCAGCATTAAACTCAAATCAGTTGATCGGTAGCACGTAGGTAGAGTTAAAAGCGGGAGCCCAGCTGTGGTAAAATCACGCGTCTTACGTTGTTATTAGGAAAACACCATGCTCAGCGATGACCTGACAAAAAAACTCAATGCGCAAATAAACTCTGAAAGCTATTCGGTGGTACTTTATCTACAAATGAGCGCCTGGTGTTCGAGCAAGGGCTATGACGGTTGCGCCGATTTCTTTCGCTTACAGGCCGACGAAGAAAAGCAGCACATGGAAAAGTTGTTTGACTATATGCTGGAAACAGGTGCTTTGCCTTTGCTTGGGCAGATCGATGCACCACCGACTTCCTGGGACTCAGTGAAAGATGTTTTTCAGGATACTCTTCAGCACGAGGTCAAAATATCACGCGATATTAGCGCTCTTGTAGAAATAGCCCTCAGCGAAAAGGACTTTTCCACGCATAACTTTCTGCAGTGGTATGTCGCAGAACAGCATGAAGAAGAATTTAAACTCAAGTCAACTCTCGACCGTATCGAGATGATTACCGCCGAGGGCCACGGCGTGTATACCATCGACCGCGAAGTCAGTAGACTCACGCAGCAAGCAGCGTCCACATCTAGCGTCAGCAAAGAGCGATACTAAAGCTCTCTATCCTCAATCTACTTGCTTAAAGGGGCACAACGCCCCTAACCCCCAGTAAATAACCACTATAAACGTGGTTATTTTTTGCTAAGCGCAGTTTAATAGTGCACAATGCCGCCCCGATGTTTACAAGCACAGCTGGAATCAGGCAGTAGTATGGCGAAAGAAGAACATATAGAAATGGACGGCGAGGTCATTGATACCTTGCCCAATACCACATTCCGCGTAAAGCTGGAGAACGGTCATGTTGTGACCGCCCATATCTCTGGCAAGATGCGCAAGAACTACATTCGTATTTTGACCGGTGATCAGGTCAAGGTAGAGTTGACGCCCTACGATTTGAGTAAGGGCCGGATCACCTACCGAGCGCGCTAAACTCCGCACATAAAAAAACCGGGCCTATAAGCCCGGTTTTTTTATGTGCGTCATTTGATTCTCAAGTGTTTACCCACATCACGCCTTTCGCCAAGCCTATTACTACCAATTAACCTTTGATACTGATTCAGCAAGGCTCTGCAGTTAAGTAAGGCACTATGCAGCAACAATCTCAATTGCTATATCCCCGTCAACAAGCGTCACTTTGACCGTACCACCACTGCTCGATAACTCACCGAACAACACTTCTTCGGCCAGTGGTTTCTTCAGTTTTTCCTGAATCAGTCGAGCCATAGGCCTTGCGCCCATATCTTCGTCGTAACCATTCTCGGCGAGCCAGTGTCGAGCATCCTCATCCACTTCAAGGGCCACCGATTTATCATCGAGTTGAGCCTGCAGTTCAACCAGGAACTTATCGACGACAGTACCAATAATCTCGTTACCCAATGGCTCGAATTGAATGATGGCATCAAGACGATTGCGAAACTCAGGTGCAAACATCTTTTTAATGCTCTCCATACCATCACTACTATTGTCCTGTGTGGTAAAGCCCATCGAGGTGCGGCTCATTTCACGAGCACCCGCGTTGGTGGTCATAATCAAAATAACATTGCGAAAATCCGTTTTACGCCCATTGTTGTCGGTGAGCGTACCGTGATCCATTACCTGCAACAGCAGATTAAAAACATCAGGGTGGGCTTTCTCAATCTCATCGAGCAACACGACACAGTGTGGGTGCTGCGTCACCGCATCGGTGAGTAGACCGCCCTGGTCAAAACCGACATAACCCGGGGGGGCACCGATCAAACGCGACACGGTGTGGCGCTCCATATACTCCGACATATCAAAGCGTTGCAGTTCAACACCCAATGTCAGCGCCAATTGACGAGACACCTCTGTTTTACCGACACCGGTTGGCCCGGCAAACAGAAAGGAACCAATCGGCTTGGTCGCCTCACGCAGGCCCGCACGGGCAAGCTTAATGGCCGAATCGAGGGATTCAATGGCTTCATCTTGGCCAAAGACCACACGCTTGAGCTTATCACCCAGATTGCGAAGCTGTTCTTTATCGGAGGAGGAAACACTCTTCGCCGGAATACGGGCAATTTTGGCAACGGTATTTTCAACATCGGCCACGCCAATCGTTTTCTTACGCTTTGACGCTGGCTGTAATTGCTGAAAAGCACCGGCTTCATCGAGGACATCAATGGCTTTATCGGGCAGAAAACGGTCGGTAATATATTTTGCCGACAATTCCGCTGCAGATTTCAGCGCACCCTGGGTGTAGCGTAGCCCGTGGTGTTCCTCAAAACGAGATTTCAGGCCCTTTAAAATATCAACTGTTTCGGCCACCGAGGGTTCAGGCACATCAATTTTCTGAAAGCGCCGAGACAGAGCTCTGTCCTTATCGAAAATACCGCGATATTCCTGATAGGTGGTGGAACCGATGCAGCGTAGCTGGCCAGAGGTGAGCAGGGGTTTGATCAAATTAGAAGCATCCATTACCCCACCCGATGCGGCACCTGCACCGATAATGGTATGAATTTCATCAATAAACAGAATCGCGTGCTCTTCCTTTTTTAATTCGGCCAACAAGCCTTTAAAACGTTTTTCAAAATCACCACGGTATTTAGTGCCCGCTAACAATGCACCCATATCGAGGGAGTAAACCACACTGCTAGCCAGTGGTTCGGCCGCCTTACCTTCAACAATCAGTTTGGCCAAACCCTCGGCAATCGCCGTTTTACCGACTCCAGATTCACCCACCAACAGCGCATTGTTTTTACGGCGCCGTAGCAATACTTGCCCTACGCGCTCCAGTTCAGCACTACGCCCCACCAGGGGGTCGATATAACCCTGTTCAGCCTGATGATTTAAATTAGAGCTAAACTGCTCCAGTAATGTCGCTTCTGGCGCGGCACCCTCACCTGCCGTAGATTCAGCATTCGCTGGATTCTCAGCTTCATCGCCCTCGCGTTCAGGTTGATTGGCGTATTTGGCAATACCATGGGAAATATAATTGACCAGGTCAATACGGGAAATATTTTGCAAACGCAGGAAATAAACCGCCTGACTCTCCTGCTCACTGAAAATAGCCACCAGTACATTGGCGCCCTGCACTTCATTTTTCCCAGATGACTGCACATGAAAAATCGCGCGCTGAATCACCCGCTGGAAACCCAGGGTCGGCTGAGTCTCTCTCAGCTCATCACCTTCGGGCAATAGTGGGGTAGTGGACTCAATAAATTCACCCAGGTCATTGCGCAGCACATCGATATCGGCACCGCAGGCCTTAAGTACATCAATAGCCGAGCCGTTGTCGAGCAAAGCCAACAACAGATGCTCAACGGTGACGAATTCATGGCGTTTGGTATTAGCGCCCTGAAAAGTGGTATTCAACGTACTTTCTAAATCTCGACTTAACATGAGCTACTCCCGTTAAAGGCCTTCATCATCATTATCTTCGGAAGGTTCGATTTCACACAATAGGGGGTGTTCTTTTTCGCGCGCATAAGCATTCACCATGCCGGCCTTGGTTTCAGCAACCTCACGACTGTAAACCCCACAAACGCCCCTACCTTCGGTGTGTACTTTCAGCATCACTCGAACGGCAAACTCTTTATCGAGGGAGAAAAAAAGCTGTAATACTTCAACCACAAACTCCATCGGCGTGTAGTCGTCGTTGAGCAAAAAAACCTTATACATAGGGGGTTTTTTCAACTTGGGTTTAACAGCATCGGCGATAGCCGTAGTGCCATCACCGGTACCATCAAAAAAATCGTCACCCGCACCGTCATCACTTTGCAGCCGGGTATTGTTAAAGCATTGCATTACTTTTTCTGTCATTGTTTATTGCGCTTAATATTGTAGGCACAGCATACGCCGCTTGAGAACAACTTTCATCATCGGGGCGGGGATTTTGTCGATCGTCTTTCACTACAACACACCCGACAAACCTCACAGCTTGACATCTTCAGCTTTAGTGCTTAAAAATGGCGTTGATAGACTCATTGGTTTTCTGCTTTGCTAGGGAACGGCTTTACTAATAAGCAGACCAGTAGTGTAAAAAATACTAACTATAAAAATAAATGTGTTCAGGAGGCATCTTATGCCACAAGGTACCGTGAAATGGTTCAATAATGCCAAAGGTTACGGCTTTCTACTCTCTGATGATAGCAGCGGTGATGATATTTTTGCCCACTACTCGGCCATCGAAATGGAGGGTTATAAAACGCTCAAAGCGGGGCAAAGCGTTATTTTCGACCTTATCCAGGGAAGCAAGGGCGTACATGCGGCTAACATTCGTTGTGGGGCGTCAACCAAAAAAAGCAGCAATAAATGCCAGCCCCCTGGCAGTGAATCGTCGATCAACACAGCCGACAGTTTTAACCATTAAAGCCTAACGCGACCACCGCAGTTGTCATTAACAACTGCGGCAGAAAATCATTTCATCACTGGTGCTCAGGTGGGCAGGAATACCTGGCACCTAGCTAGTCAGCGCCTGTCTTTCTTCTTTGTTCTACCCTTCCTCAGCCATGCAATGTATGTAAGGCCGCCTGCATTACAGTAGCGACTGTAACAATGCTCCCTGCTCCACTAGAATGCGCCAATCACTCATTATCTGGTGCAGGCTATGGCTAAATTGCTGCTTTTTAACAAGCCCTTTGGCGTGCTCAGTCAGTTCACTGCTGCCGATGGTCACCCCGGGCTGGGTGACTATCTGAACATTCCCGGCGTTTACCCCGCTGGCCGACTGGACCGTGACTCTGAAGGCCTGTTGCTGCTAACCGATGACGGTGCCTTGCAGGCAAAAATCAGCAATCCCCGTTTCAAGTTGCCAAAAACTTACCTCGCTCAAGTTGAGGGTGAAGTCACTGAATTCGCTCTTGAACATTTAGCGAAAGGCATAACGCTTAAAGATGGCCCCACCCTCCCTGCCAGTGCACGCAAAATTGGCGACCCCATTCTTTGGGATAGAGAGCCCCCCATCCGCGAGCGTAAGAATATCCCTACCAGCTGGATAGAACTGACGATCCGCGAGGGTCGCAATCGCCAGGTACGGCGTATGTGTGCCCATGTTGGTTTTCCCGTATTGCGCCTGGTGCGCATCCAGATTGGCGAGTGGTCTATTAATGGACTCAAGCCCGGCGAGCATCTGCAAATACAGGTCGCCTCGCCCACACGCAAAAGCAGGTATAAATCGAAAAAAACCCGACCTACTAGAAAGAAGTCTCCCTCCTAAAGACAAATTTACCGACAAATTCAGGAGAAAACGCATGCCCAATCAGATTCATTTAACTGTCGCCGCACTCGTGCCCGGCGAACAGGGTTTTTTACTGGTGAAGGAGGAAGATGACGGGCGCATCGTCATCAATCAGCCTGCGGGCCATGTCGAACCCGGCGAGGGCATACTCGAAGCCGTCAAGCGGGAAACCTTCGAAGAAACGGGTTGGCAGGTAGAACCACGCTCTCTGCTAGGCATCAGTATTTATACCTCACCTCACAATCAGGTCACCTACTACCGCATGGCCTTTCTTTGTGACGCGCTCGAGCAGGACAGACAAGCTGTACTCGACAGCGACATTATCGAAACACTGTGGCTCAGCGAAACTGAATTGCGAACACGACACAGCGAGATGCGCAGTCCAATGGTTATTACAACACTGGACGATTATTGTGCCGGCAAGCGCTACCCATTAGAGATCATTAGCGATTATCGGTAGAATGGCTTCTATAATCCCCAACTCCTGAAACCAGTATTTAAGCTCATGTCCAACAAGCAAAACTCAGCGTCCAATAAAGCCAGTAAAGTCATCGTCGGTATGTCCGGCGGTGTCGACTCCTCCGTTAGCGCCCTCTTGTTACTACAACAGGGTTACGCAGTTGAGGGCCTGTTTATGAAAAACTGGGACGAGGATGACGGCACCGAGTATTGTACCGCCAAGCAAGATTTGAGTGATGCCGAAAAAGTCTGCAAGACACTGGGCATCACTCTGCACAGCGCCAACTTTGCCGCCGAGTACTGGGATAACGTCTTCGAATATTTTCTCGATGAGTACCGCGCTGGACGCACACCCAACCCCGACATCCTCTGCAACCGGGAAATCAAATTCAAGGTCTTTCTCGAATATGCCGAACTGCTGGGCGCTGACTTTATTGCCACCGGTCACTATGTGCGCAAAGGCCTTGAAAACGGCCACACCCTACTGCGCAAAGGCCTCGACACCAATAAAGACCAAAGCTATTTTCTACACGCCGTAGAAGAAGCCGCTCTCGCCAAAACACTGTTCCCAGTGGGTGAACTGGAAAAACCCGAAGTCAGGCGACTGGCCGAAGAACACGACCTCATCACCCACAATAAAAAAGACAGCACCGGCATTTGCTTTATCGGCGAACGCCGCTTTAAAGACTTTCTCGAGCAATACATACCCGCACAACCGGGGCCGATGAAAACACCTGATGGTATTCAGCTGGGCGAGCATCAGGGTTTGATGTTTTATACATTGGGCCAGCGTGAGGGGCTCGGTATTGGCGGTGTAAAAACGGCCGACGAAGCGCCCTGGTATGTGGTCGCCAAAGATCTGCCCAACAATACCCTGATCGTCGCTCAAGGTAACAACCACCCCTTGCTGTTTACCTCTGCGCTCAAAGTCAGCCAGTTACACTGGATCAACCCTCGCCCCACCGATACTGAGTTTTCCTGCATGGCCAAAATTCGCTACCGCCAAAGTGACCAGGCCTGTCGCATTAAGGTTAGCGAAAATGGCACTGTCTGTACCGTCACCTTCAACGAGCCCCAACGAGCCGCAACACCCGGGCAATCACTGGTGATGTACCAGGATGATATTTGCTTAGGCGGCGGTGTTATCGAAAGCAGTTGGAACCCAGCATGATGCGTCGTCCAACTCGCGACCAGGCAATAGCGCTGGCCGGTGTATTTCAAGCCTGCCAACTGGTCGACAACCTGGCGCGCACCGGCAGCATTCCCATCGACCAGCTGAATGTTGAAATCAACAGCTTACTGGAACAAAACCCCTCATCGACCGAAGCCGTTTTTAGCTACGGTGAGCACGGTGCTGCCCATAATCTTGAGATTGGTATAGAAACCATTGAGCAGCTATTTCGCGACAAGTATAAAAACCGTCGGCCCGACACCCTTCGCTACGTGGTTGGCGTAATGCACTTACAGCGCAAGGTCGGCAAAGACAGCGCCATGCTCGAACAAATCGGCCAGGGCATGGAACGCGCCAAAACCCAGGCCGAACATTTCACCCTGAGCCACGATAATGTTATCGCCAACATCGCCGACGTTTATCAAAAGACCATTAGCACTCAACGCTTTCGTATTCAGGTGAGTGGCCAGGCTGGCCACCTGCAACAAACCTCGGTCGCTAATCGGGTGCGCTGCCTGTTGTTTGCGGCCATTCGTGCTGCCATTCTCTGGCAACAGCTGGGCGGTCGGCGCTGGCATTTTTTTGTGTTTCGCGGCCATATACTCAAGCATCTTGAAGCTTTACGACAAGAAGCGCGGTAAGCCCCCGGAGCCTGGCAAAATCCGTTAAAATGCTCCGCATTAAATGCAACACCCGCTCCAATCCGTTAGCTCGTTATTGATCGCTTTATTTTTTAACTCGCACCTGGACACTCTTTATGGATCTCTCTGCACTCTCCGCCGTCTCTCCCATCGACGGCCGCTACGGCTCTAAAACCAGCGCATTACGCGCTATTTTTAGCGAGTTCGGCTTAATTAAATACCGTGTTCAGGTTGAGGTACGCTGGTTACAGCAACTCGCGAATCATCCCGGCATTAGTGAAGTACCCGCTTTCTCCGCAGCGACTAATGACTTCCTCGAACAGTTGTTAAGCGAGTTTAACGAAAGCCATGCCGCAGCGGTCAAGGGTATTGAAAGCACCACCAATCACGATGTAAAGGCGGTGGAGTACTTTCTTAAAGATTATTTTGCTGACAATGAAGAACTCAATGCCGCCGGTGAATTTGTCCACTTCGCCTGCACGTCTGAAGATATCAACAACCTTTCCCATGCGCTGATGTTAAAAGCGGGGCGTGATGACGTACTGCTACCGGCGCTAGAAAATATTTGTAACACGCTGGCTAGCCTCGCCCATGAATTCGCCGACGAACCAATGCTGTCGCGCACTCACGGGCAAACGGCCTCACCCACCACCATGGGTAAAGAACTGGCCAATGTGGTCGCTCGACTAAGGCGACAGATCGAGCAGATCCGCGCCGTGCAAATTCTCGGCAAGGTCAACGGCGCTGTGGGTAACTATAACGCCCACCTCAGCGCCTACCCCGATATTGACTGGCAAGCCAATGCCGAGCAATTTATTACTGGCCTGGGCTTATGTTTAAACCCCTACACCACACAAATTGAACCCCACGATTATATTGCCGAATTGTTTGACGCCATCGCCCGGGCAAACACGATTCTGATCGACCTAAACCGCGATATCTGGGCCTATATTTCTATCGGTTATTTCAAGCAAAAAACCATTGCTGGCGAGGTCGGTTCGTCGACCATGCCCCACAAAGTCAATCCCATCGACTTTGAAAACTCTGAAGGTAACCTCGGTATCGCCAACGCCCTGCTTAATCATTTAGCCGCTAAATTACCGGTATCGCGCTGGCAGCGTGACCTCACGGATTCGACCGTATTACGCAATATGGGTGTCGGCCTCGGCTACAGCATGATTGCCTACAGCTCGATCGAAAAAGGCCTTGGTAAACTTCAGCTCAATGCCCAGAGCTTGAGTGATGATCTCGACAATGCCTGGGAAGTGCTCGCCGAGCCAATTCAAACAGTGATGCGCCGCTACGGTGTTCCCGAGCCTTACGAAAAACTTAAAGCTCTGACTCGTGGCCAGGATATTACACAGGCAAGCCTCAGCGCATTTATTAAAACGTTGGAGATTCCCGAGTCAGCAAAGCAAGAGTTATTAACCATGACTCCGCAAAGCTACACGGGTAATGCCGCTGAGCAGGCCAGAAATATCTAAGTGACTGAGCGATCTGGAAACTCAAGCGACGAGCACGCCTTCCCGAAACACGCTTTATCAAAGCAATGGTTTGCTAACTGCGGCGGGCTCGACAACTTTTTAGCCGAGTACTGGCAGCGCAAACCGCTGTTAATTCGCCAGGCCTTGCCTGGCTTTATCTCCCCGCTCGAAGCCAATGAGCTGGCCGGCTTGGCGCTAGAGGAAGATATTGAATCGCGGCTCATTGTTGAACGCACAACCTCTCCCTACTGGACATTGCAGTGTGGCCCTTTTACTGGTGAAGACTTTCAAAACCTGCCCCCCAGCCATTGGACACTGCTAG